>CAZQOD010000119.1:0-10124 GCA_964594945.1 uncultured Desulfopila sp. | reverse complement strand
CGCCCCTTCACGGGGGCGTGGATTGAAATGTAAAGTTTTCAGTGCATTCAAAACAACCATCGAGAATTTTTATGGCGTAGACGCCAACCGTCTGGTATCTGTTTTAAAATAATCTATTTCCAAACAGACACTATCTAATATAATAACGTTCCGAGATAGCTCAATTTTAACAATTAGATTTTGCACTCAATGATACGGCAAACAAATCGTACAGTAAGTCTGCCAGGAGCTATTTCAATTGGAATAGGAGGCATGGTTGGCGGAGGAATTTTTGCGGTATTGGGGTAAGCTGTTTCCCTTGCCCACGGTACAACAGCTATAGCCTTTTTAATTGCAGGAACCGTAGCTCTTCTAACTTCTTATTCTTACGCGAAGCTATCAGTACGTTATCAAAACAGGGGAGGTACGGTAGTTTTTATTGATTTTCGCGTTAGTACCTTACTCCGTAAAAGCTGTAATAAAAAACAAGAAATAATAGACCATAAAAACCGGATGTTAGTAACAGCAACAAGGCACTTATACCGGCTTACCGGTCATTGCCGGTGTTAGTAAATATCAATGCATACAATCTCGGCGCTACAATACACGGCAATAAAGTGCTAACGGCAACGGCATCTATTGCATGTATCGGCGCCCTCGGCATGTTGATTATCCGATACATACTCCAATAATCCACATGCGGTATAAGTATTTTTATTCTTTATTTGCTCTTCGATTCTCTTTGAGTTTATTTACGAATTTTTCATGCGAGGCATTATTTTCAACGCCCGTACAAAAAATTTTAAACGATCCGCCGTCCCCAACCAGAATGCAACTCCGAAATCAATTTTTATATGTTTCCAAAAAGGTGGCTTCCATGCAAATTTTATGGCTTACAGTATACTGCGCAGTTTTAATCTGGTCCGTAATAAACCCGGTGGATTATTTTACCTGGTTTCTGGAAGTGTTCCCCGCCCTATTAGGGCTTGCAGTCCTTATGGTAACCAATAATAAGTTTCGCTTTACCCGTCTTACCTATATTTTGATTCTTATCCATTGCATTATTTTGATGGTTGGCGGTCATTATACCTATGCCCAGGTTCCCCTGTTCGACTGGCTAAAAGATTATTTTCATCTTAGTCGAAATAATTATGATAAAGTCGGCCATCTTGCCCAGGGTTTTATTCCGGCAATTATCGCCAGGGAATTATTTATCAGAAAAATGGTTATTAACGGTCGTGGATGGCTTAACTTTCTTGTTGTTTGTTTTTGTCTGTCTTTTAGTGCATTTTACGAACTTATTGAATGGTGGGTTGCCGTGGCGACCGGCGAATCGGCAGAGGCTTTTCTCGGTACGCAGGGCTATATATGGGATACCCAGTCTGATATGGCATTGGCACTGCTGGGCGCTGTTTTGGCTCTGCTTTTCCTTACGAAGGTACACGATAAACAACTGGCCGTAATTTCCCATCCTGGCTAAATAATATCCCCCTGGGCATTGTTCCAAAACCCGTATGCATACGGACACCACCCGGTAATTATAAGAAAAAAATAACTATCGATGGTTATCAATGGTTGAAAATCTTTTAATAACTGCTATGCTGCTCTACTTAGCAAGCCGGGTGTTACGGCAACATCAGAGATTCTTTAGTTTTTCAACGTCAGCAACCTGAATATTCCCTTAAAAATCACATCAATACATTAACTATTAAGGATTTTATTATGAAAAAAACATTACTTCTCGCCATACTTTGTCTGATGCTTTCCGCCCCTCAACTCCAGGCGGCTGAACATCGAATCGGGGGAGGCGCCAATTACTGGGTCGCAATTGACGATATAGATACTGACAATATAGACGATAACGGTATATCTATTTTCGGCAGTTATCAATATTGGGCGGGGTTGTTCGGACTTGAATTTGATGTGGATCTTCTTCCGGACCGGTTTGGAGAAACCGCCTTTGCCCCTGAGGCTTACGTGCTGGTGGGACGTGCTATTTACGCAGGTGTGGGAATCGGCATAACTTACAGTGACGGTGATTTTGCCGACGAACCTTTTTACGCACTCAAGGCTGGCATAAATCTAGAACTTTTACCGGATATTTATGTAGATATATTTGCCAACTACCATTTTAATGATTCCGCCGAATTTGACAATCTAAAAGAAAAAATCGATACGGATACGGTCTTCCTTGGTGCAGCCGTCCGCTTTTCCCTGTAACCTAAAACCTACGCGCAGAATATAAGAAATATTGTTTGAGAAATTTAGATACCTGCGAATAATTATCATAAAAAGAGCTGTATGCACAGGCGCTGCGGCTCTTTTTATTATTTATCCCAAACACAAAATTTAGGTTTTCGACAAATAACGCACTTCCCCGCTATACTCCTTTTTTATGTGACCATCATCAAGCCTGAGAATCAGCCCGCCGTATTCATCAATTGCCAGCACCTCTGCCTGGTATAAAGGAGAATTTACAACATCAAAACCATAAATTACCCTTTTACCAACTGTACTTGACAATTGCCGCCATCTCTCAAGGAGGGGATGACCGCCATCATGGCCGCTGCAAGACTCTCCGCTCAGTTCCAAAACCTCTTCATAGTAAAGCAGACCAAAATACCAGGCAAGTTTCGCCAGAAAAAGGGTGGTAAAATCCGTTAAATCAATCTCTTTACCCAGAATTTCGACCAGGGATATGGCGGTCTCCTGCAGTTCCGGCGGAAATGATCGATTGTTAATATTTATACCAAACCCCACCAAGGTAAACTCCTCACCGTGCAGATGGTCGGTATAGGTTTCCAGTAAAAAACCGGCAATTTTTTTACCATTTACCAAAACATCGTTTACCCAGCGTAATTCGGCGCCCTGGCCACCAAAACTGCGAACAGTCTCACAACAGGCTACGCCCACACCAAGGGATATTAATTGTCTGGATTTCGGCAGGAAGGTATTAGCGTGGATCATGCATCCCCAGACCCCGCCCTTTGGGGCATGCCAGCGACGGCTGAAACGCCCCCTGCTGCCACTCATTGAATCGGCAAGAATAACCGTGCCACTGGCAAAGGATACTCCCGCCTCCGTACTGGAACGAATAAGATTACGACCATATTCCATGGCCCGTACCAGGCAGGAATGGCTTTCTATGACAGAACCGACAAAGGCGCCGTAACGGACGATTTCGTCACCATGTCCAACACAGGAAGTTTCCGCCAACTGTCCCTGTAAACAATCATAAACCGCACCGGGATCGGGACTGTTTTCAGCCATGGTGGTCTACCTGAATTTTATTATCGGCAAGTCCGGGGACTTCATCACTTTCATTAAAACAATGAACCGCTCTAAAATATTTCAACAAGCTGCTGAATCAATGGTTTAAAATCTTATAGATATATTGCGTGACAAAATTCGCTTTACATAAAAATCAGCTATGGGATGTATCCCAATCAGCCTTTACCCTGGTGATGATTTTCTGAATCAACGGTAATTTCTCCGGTGCACAGATACCAATTAACGGTTCCCCCTGGGGTACTGAAACACCGGGAGAAAAGTATATAGAGTGAATAACACCTCGTTCTCCTTTATAAAGTACAGGTGTATCACGCTTCATTAGAGACATTGTAAATACTTCTTCACCCGGCTCAATGGTGATGGACCGTGCCCCTTTTTTGTCGATACGGGACTGAATATCCATGGTGAAAAAATATTTGGCGGTTTCCGGGGCGGAAAAAAGCGACAACACCTTTTTCAGGATATTTTCAATTATCTCTTTTTTCTTAAGTGGATGCTTGATGGTCATAAGTTTTTCACCGGCTTCAACAAACTGACCCTCCAACTCCGTACGTACTTCCGAGACAATACCGTTTGTGCGGGCAAAGATATCTTTGGGGTTACGTTCACGATTTATTTCGTAGAGCAAAGTGCCCGGTATCTGGCCCCATTCGCCGCTGGGTGCCACCACCTCTTCACCATCCTTTACCTTAAAAGTGATCCTGCCCGTATGGATAGAGAAAACATCCACATAATCAAAAGGATCATCTTTATAACTGCTGAACAACTCGTCAAAATCTATTTCGTTTGCCATAAAAACAACCTGTTTTCCATTAAAGCCCTGAAAATTATCCCCCATATAGCAACAGAAAATAATTTCGTAAAGGTAATTAGTCGGAATATTTCCCGTTTCCCTGGAACAACAAAACCTAACGCAGACAATCTGCAAACAAGTGCCTTGTTCCTGTTATGAACCCGTTAAGTTGAACATTGCCTTTATTTTCTTGTTTTTCTTTACAGGTTTTATGGAGTAAGGCTCTAAATTTAGCGATTGAAGTCCCAGGCAATACGTTTATACTGACAGGAGCGGTACAAGGCAAGGTTATTTTACCCAATCCCTCCGACTACCCCATAACACAATGAAAAAAAAAATAATCCGCTTTTCAACCTCTATAATCATTTTAGCCCTTTTAACCGGACTTTTTGCCCTTGCCCTTCCCTACCTTGTAAACTATTTCATCCTGCCGAAGATCTGCGAACAACTCCCTTTTGCAAATAGCAAACTCAGTATTTCCAAAATCTCTCCCTGGAGCAGCCGGGCCACGGTTACCCTGGGAGACAGTGACAATGATTTTTTTTCACTACCCGGAATTACGCTCAACTATTCCCCCAAACGCTTGGTTAAGGGGGGCATAAATACTCTTGTCATGGACGGCGCTACCCTGCATCTGGCCATGCATAACAACAAAATCGAACTATTCGGCTATAAATCTCCCCCCCCCGAACAGACAAAATCGCAGTTAAAAACGCCATCTTTAATCATGCCGGTTACCGTCGATACAATACTTATCCGTAACGGCACCATCCTGATTGACCGTAACAATGCTGAAAACCTACAATCTTCACTTAACGCTCGTTTCAGTTTCACATTTGCCAAGACAACTGATAATAAAAAATATATTAAGAGCATGCAGGGAAAAATCCGTTTGGATGGCGATATGCCCGTCCTGTTCACATGCAAAATTGAACCATTCGGGGATGGTCATAGACTCGTTTTCACCGTGCAGACCGACGATCTCCCGGCACTTTTGCGTTTGGTGGGACAACATAAAAATATCAATCTGAACAGCGACCTGAAAATAACCGGTACGGTTGATGTCCACAACCTAAAAACAATAACGGCTTTTAACGCAACACTCTCACTAGCAAAACCCTCCGGCAATATAGCCGGTATCAGGTTTGGCGACCCCGCTCCATCAGCGCCACCAGTACAAATCACTCTGCTGGGCGACAGGGAAAAGGCACATCTATCCCTGAAAAACCTTACCATAACATCCCCACAGAAAACGTCCATCGACCTGGAGGGAACATACCTGTTTTTGGCTGATACATTCCGGGGAAAAGGCCAATTACGGACGATAATATCACCTTCTCCCATACTGTTATCTTTTTCCGGCCATAAAAAAAATGATGCCAGCCATCTCACCTGTTCCATCGTAGGCGGCCCCCTTCACTTTGGCAAGGGAGAATTCACCGTTGAACAAGTTGCGGCCGAAGCCAACCTCGACAACCGTGATTCAACACTTTCTGGTGCCATTACCGTCGAAATACCACGCGCCATCGACAACAAAGACGACATCGCTCTCCACAACGTATCTCTGCATATGCCCATACGGTTTCCCCTCACCAAGACACCGGTACAGGGCTCTTTTACCATTAAAGAAATCCGCTACCGGAGCAGTAACTGCGGAAAAATAAACGCTGATATCTCCTCATCGACGAAGGGTTTCGGCATAACCTCGATTTTCACCACCCCGTTTATCCCCTCTTTGCAACTCTCCTGCACCGGAACGGGCAAGGACGCAACCGACTTTGCATTGAGTTGCACGCTCCCTAAAACCACCATTAACTCGGACCACTTTCCGGCTTTTATTACATTACCGGAAGATTTCAAATTTACCGGTCTTCTGGCGGCTAAAAGCAATTTTTCTTTTGCGGAAAAAGGCTCACGGGGGCAACTGCTCCTCTCCCTGGATAACGGCGATATTACCTTCGGTAAAAACCATCTCACCGGCATTACAAGTCGACTCGTCTTTCCCGACTTGCCGACACTTGCCAGTAAACCCGGACAACTTTGCAAGGTTGCCTCCTTAGAGTTCGGTAAAATTAAAATGAACAGGGCCAAGATTTTTTTTCATATCGAAGACAGCCATACCCTCTTTCTAGAACGCAGTCGGATCAGCTGGTGTGGAGGCAAGGTTGAGGGCGCCGGCATGCGCCTGACCTTTCCCCTGAAAAAACTCAGCACAACCCTTTACTGCGACCGCTTGAGTTTCACCCAATTACTGAATCAATTCGGGATTGAAGAAACGGAAGGACAAGGATCACTAAACGGCAAACTACCAATCAGTATAAGTAACAAAGAAATATCGTTCGACGACGGATTTCTGTTTTCCACACCGGGTAATGGTGGTATAATACGCTTTAACAGTACGGAACAACTGAAACAAGGGCTGCCGGATAT
Organism: uncultured Desulfopila sp.; assembly: GCA_964594945.1. Lineage (GTDB taxonomy): Bacteria > Desulfobacterota > Desulfobulbia > Desulfobulbales > Desulfocapsaceae > Desulforhopalus_A. The sequence goes on along the minus strand of CAZQOD010000119.1, from coordinate 3,631 downwards.
TGGCAAAACAGCATATTTGGACTATTCTCTTAAAGCCATGGAGAATTTTTCATATAACTGGGCAAAATTATCTTTTAACAGTGAGGGTGATGATCTGCTGGTTAGCATGCAACTGGACGGCAAACCGGCGAAACCGCTGCCTTTTGGCTATAAAGATGGCTATATCGTCCCGCAAGATGGTGGTGCAGGGCTTGATCGGCCAATACAGTTTAATATTAATTTTCGCCTTCCTCTGCAGGATATGTTTAAATTTGGCAGTAACATCCAGCCCATAATGGAGAATATGTAAAATGATACCCTTAACAAGATGTTTCGCCTTTGCTTTTTGTATCGCGTGTTTGCTATTTGCCGGTGGATGCACCCGCCACGAAGTTGATATTAAACCGGTTGAAATTAAACCGATTCATATCACCATAGACATCAACCTGAAGGTTGATAAAGCGTTGGATGATTTTTTTGGTGATCTGGACAAGGCCCAGGCACAGTAAAGACATTTCCCTATCCAATGGATGATTACATCATCATCTTTTGCTGCGTTGGGATACCCATTAAGCATATACCAGAGGAATACCATGCATAAGAGATTCTCTTTTTTATTCTTTCTTTTTATTTTTATCACAGTTTCCTTTTTTGTAACGACCCTGGCACAGTCAGCCTCCATAAAAGAACGTATGGTCGCCAGAATACCAACGATAATCAGCCTCAAAGACAAGGGCATCATCGGTGAAAACAACGTCGGCCTACTTGAATACCGCGGCAGCAATAAACCCCAGCAGGAACTGATTGCAGCGGAAAATAAGGATCGTAAAATTATATACGTCGCCATTGGGAAAAAGCAGGGTGCTGACCCTCTGCTCGTTGCCAAAAGACGAGCAAAGAAGATTGTTTCCCAGGGAAAGGCCGGGCACTGGTTCCAAAAAGAAGATGGCAGCTGGTATAAAAAATAGTCCTCAGCACACAGTTACCGGCTCAGCAAAGGATACCCTTTACAAGATCGATTCGGTCTCGGAGGATTTTGTTTTTAATGAACGGGTCGTCGAGGTTTTCGACGATATGCTCTACCGCTCTATCCCCCATTACCGAGAGGTGATTGAGGCTTCAGCGCAGCTCCTGGCAAGGTACCTGACCAGAGGAGACACCGTTTACGACCTGGGTTGCGCCACCGGAACCACCCTGCTGGAGTTTTCCCGACTCCTGCAAGAATATGACTTCAGCTTTGTCGGTGTCGACAACTCCCGGGCCATGCTTGCCAAGGCGCAACTCAAGGCGGAACTCTTTTCGAAACAACAGGCAATCTCCTTTCTTCTGGAAGATATTACAACATTTGACCACTCGGCAAGCGGTGCTGTGATCCTTAACTATACCCTGCAATTTATCCGCCCTCTCCAGCGCGAGTCTTTCCTGCGACGTATTTTCAAAAATCTGCGACCGGGTGGTATTTTACTGATCAGCGAAAAAGTACTCAGTCACGACCGAAAACTAAACCGTAAATATATCGATATTTATCACCAATTTAAAAAAAACAGGGGCTATTCGGAGTTAGAAATTGCCCAGAAACGTGAGGCCCTGGAAAATATCCTTATCCCCTTTTCAATCAGTGAAAACAGCAAGATGTTAACTGACTGCGGCTTTGAATCCGTCGCGACTTACTTTCAGTGGTTTAACTTTGCCTCTTTTATCGCAGTAAAACCGGAATAACCTTATAAACAATAATGCTATACCTATCCCGCCTTCCAGCTACGCCACGGACCGAAGAAATCCTCTCCATCCATAGCAAACGACAAAAATGGGTAAACCAGGAAAAAAAGGGTTTTCTCCGTTATAAATTACCCTGTAAACAACTGGCCGAATTTCCGGCTGCCCATGTTGATTGCTCGGGGGATGAGATTATCATCGGTCACAGTGGCGAGGTGGACAATACCAGGCAACGCGTAATTTGTGAAAATCTTAAAAAATTCATGCCCTGGCGCAAGGGCCCGTTCTCCGTCTTTGGTATCGATATCGATGCAGAATGGCGCAGCGAACGAAAATGGAACAGAGTACTTCCCGAACTACCCGACATGGAGGGGAAGATCATCGCCGATATCGGTTGCAACAACGGATACTATATGTTTCGCATTAGTCACCACCGCCCCGCACTTGTCCTCGGCTTTGAGCCTTCAGTACAACATTATTTTTGCTTTAAAGGGCTCAATGGTATGGCGCAACGCCCAGAATTGGAAATCGATCTCCTCGGTATAGAGCATTTACATCTCTTTGAGAGATGTTTTGATATTATCTTTCTCATGGGTATCATCTACCACCGACCATCGCCCATAGACACGCTACGGGATATTTTTACAGCATTACAACCGGGGGGCACCGTCATTGTCGAATCCCAGGCCATACCCGGCAAAGAGCCCTACGCTCTCTTCCCCGACAAGACCTACGCCAAAGTACCCGGCACTTACTTTGTCCCCACCGGACACTGCCTCTGCAACTGGCTGCAAAAAGCCGGTTTCACGGATATTAATTTATTTTGTTCCCACCCCATGACCGAACAGGAGCAACGACAAACTAAATGGATGAATTTTGAATCCTATACCGACTTCCTCCATCCGGATGACCCGCAAAAAACAGTGGAAGGCTATCCTGCTCCCCATAGAATTTTTATAAGTGCCGGCAAAAAGGGCGAACGATACACATAAGGAGCACCAAAATGCGTGGTAATGAGTTTTGAATTACCAACAGATTTCAAGCGGAGCAACAAACTTTAACCAACCGCTGTGTTTTTGCACCCCTCTAATGAAATTATTGTGTGATTTTATATAGTTATTTCGTTTTTAATGATGCTCGCGTTCAACATTTTTATTATTCTTTCCAATGATATTCCATCTGTTTTGCTGTTTTTTTCGCCAACATTTTTGAGTAAAGTAAAGAATTGTTACCAAATGCAAAGACATATCTATTCCTGCAGATATACCGGCAGAAGTGATAATATTTCCATCAGCAACCCATCGTCTAGATTTTTTAACATGAATATTTGGGTAGTTAGTGTCTGCCCATGGATGAGTAATTTTGCACTAAATCTAGGCGCTTGATAAATTTAACCACAGGCATATATGTGATATTCCGAGGATTAAATTCTGAAAGCAACAAAGAGTTAGGGGGAAATGGCCATTTATGGACAGGCACTAACTATATTTTCAACTCATTATAACCATTTACTTAAATTGAGATTGAGTATCATAGCCAATATGGGCAGCAGCGGTAAAGATCATTGATTTAATCAGGTTATTATTCTTTTATTTCACGATATTATGTGTGTTTAAAACTTAACACCGAAAATGACAGATAAGCCGGTATAAGTGCCTTGTTGCTATTATTAGCATCCGGGTTTTTATGGTCTATTATTTCTTGTTTTTTATTACATCTTTTACGGAGTAAGACATTAATTAATTGCTATAGCAGTATAGAAACAATCACCAGCGGATATTGCCTTTCCATGCAACTATGATTACACTGACGTTTTTACCTGGATTTTGCATTTATTAATTCGGCGCCTCGCAGCTCCGGCAGGTAAACGTAGATTACGAACTCAAGTTTCGGTGTTGAGTTATTTATTTCAATTTACACAACAAATCGTTAAATT
>CAZQOD010000118.1:0-10162 GCA_964594945.1 uncultured Desulfopila sp. | reverse complement strand
TAAGCACCACATTCCCTTTAGGTACTTTTTTATTTATCGGGTAGATAGATGTTACGATATCCCGGGAAACAATACCTGAGCAATTTGGCCCCATGACCCTGATATCATTTTTCTTCGTTATATCAACGATCTGCTGTTGATACAACTTACCGTCTCCGCCCATTTCTGCAAATCCGGCGGACTCGATAATTACCGCCTTCACTCCTTTTTGGGCGCATTCTTCAACCGTTGCCACAGTGAGTTTTGGCGTAGGGAGAACCGTAATAACCAGATCAACATCTCCTGGTATCTCCGTTACCGATCGATAGACTTTATAACCTAAAATTTCATCTGACTTCGGATTAACCGGATAGACATCTCCGCTGAAATCGCTATTTGCGATATTATTGACAATGACGTAACCGAGCTTGCCGGGTTTTCCGCTGGCCCCGATGATCGCCACTGATTTCGGTTTAAAAAATAATTCCATCATAATTGCACCGTCCTTGTTTTCGCTCGTCGTTATACGCTGTGAGTTTCCAATGGGTTTTGATACGATCTTTTTATGATGACAGGATTATCCTGGCATCGACCACCACCGCCCCATCCTTATAGGCAAAAACCGGATTCATATCGATTTCTTCAATCCCCGGAGTTGCGTTAACGAAGTCGGATAGTTTCACAAGAATATCGCGTAGACATTCCACATCAGCCGGTTCCTGACCCCGGTATCCCTCAAGCAGTTTTCTACCCTGGATCTCGGTGGTCATATCGATGGCGTCATTTTTATCGATGGGGACAATCCTGAAAGATACATCCTTTAAAACTTCAACCAGGACACCACCAAGACCAAACATTACAACGGGCCCGAAACTTCCATCATTAATCATACCCATGATGATTTCCGTACCCATCTTTGCCATACCCTGCACAGCAACACCTTCAATATTGGCATCGGGTGCATAGGCCCTGCAGGAAGTCATTATGTCGTCATATGCCTTTTCAACTTCCTCGCGGGATTTAAGGTTAACTTTAACACCACCTGAATCACTCTTATGGGTGATATCCACTGATGAAATTTTTAAAACAACGGGGTAACCTATTTCTTCACTGAGTGAAACCGCTTCTTCCTTTGTGGCTGCGAGCACGGTTCGGGTGCAGTTTATTCCCGCTTCACCGAGGATCTGTTTCGCCTCAATCTCGGTGAGCACCGTCCTTTTTTCTTCCCTGGCCTGACTCAGTATTTGAGCTGTTGTCATCGATTTTTCCTCACTATATTTTTATCACTAGTTGTCAGTCCTTATTTAATGGCTAAGCTAAAAAGCTCGAGATCCGAGGCGCAGTGTTTTTATCAGGCCCTCAACCATACATACAGTATGTTGAGGTTCTGATAAAAACCTGCAACGAAGGAGATCGTACTTTTTACAACGCCATTTATTTGGCAGTTAGGGCACCATCAACGTAGATAGTCTGACCGGAAACAAAACTTGATGCATTGGAGACCAGATAAATAACTGCGCCAACCATATCTTCAGGCATACCGATTCTTCCCATGGGTACTGCTGCAGCATATTGAGCCGCAAGTTTTGGATCGTCGGCAATATGTTTAGTGCCCGGAGTAATAACCAGGGCAGGTCCGAGTGCGTTTACCCGAATACCGTAGGATGCCCATTCAAGAGCAAGTGATCTGGTGATCAATTCCACTGCACCTTTTGTTGCGCAATAACCGGAGTTACCACCGGTATATCCACGAATACCACGAACAGAGGAGAGATTTACTATGGCACCACCCTTCTGGTCGCGCATAACCTTACCTGCAGCCTTACAGGCGATCATGGTTCCTTTAACATTGACATTAAAGAGTTTGTCCCAGTCTTCCATATCATAATCAAGGGCCGGGTGCTTAATATTCATACCCATGGCATTAACAAGGATATCAATGCGACCATATTTTTTTACAACGGCGTCTATGAGATTCTGTACGCTCTTTTCATCGGTTACATCCGAGGAAATGGCTATGGCCTCGTTGCCGGATTCTTTGGTTATTTTTTTAGCAACCTTATCAATTGCTTCCTGATTCCTGCTTGAAACCACAACCGTTGCACCATGGATCCCCAAACCAAGGGCCAGTGCCTCGCCAATGCCACCGGCACCACCGGTGACGATTGCAATCTTTCCATCCAGTTTAAAAATATCTTTCATTGCCAATCTCCTCACGCAGACAAGCTGCAAGTAAGTGCCTTTTCGCCACTATAGACCCGTTAAGCCAACCATTACCTTTATTTTCTCAGAGTCTCGCTTACCTGTTTTCTTTCCAGATTTTATGCAGTAAGGCACTAAAATAGTATTTCTCGGGTCTCTAAACCCCAAATATTCTACATACGATATTACATGCCAAACACGTCGATCCCATTGCCAATAAACACAAGCATTGAAGATTTTATGGGGTTACAATATAGACCAAAACTTCTGCCGGCTTACCGCCATTAATAACCATATCTCTTTCTTCGCCGGGGGCGATATAGATCAGATCACCCTCATTTAAAACATGCTTTTCATTCGGACCGGATACGGTAATCGACCCTTTAACCACAAAATAGACTCGTTCTTTAGGAGAAGATGTCATTTCAGCGCCACCATTGGGCTGAAAATAGGAGTAACAGATCGTTGTCCGTTTTGACTGAGCCTCGGTTATTTTCTGCAGACCGTAGACCTCTGAATGCTTTGCCGCATCATACTGCTTACCTTCCGTATCTTTTACACTGATCATTTTAGACCTCGTTTCTCATTTCTCACTTAAATGGATGAAAAAAAGAGTAATGGAATTTATTTTGGATCAAGTATAACTTCGCCCAGATTAACATCCTTACGGGTTATAAAGCTCACCTCTTTCTGAGTATAGCCTTCAGCGCTGACTACCACCGTGTAACTCTCATTTTTCTCCAGTCGCTCAAACTCAAAATCACCAAAAATATCAGTAACCGTTTCAAGATTTAGACCGCCACCGGTCAGAGTAACCTTCACACCCGGCGCGCATTCACCTTCTTTTCCGGCAAGGACAACTTCACCGGCAACAAAACGCTTTGGAATGCCAACATATTTCACCAAAGAATTCGTGCCAAACTCAGGATGCAGACTCTCAACGTCAAGACTTTTTGAAAGTTTGGCAATTTCCGAGTTTTTATCATCCAGATCACCAAAAACAAGTGCCCCGGTCGGACAGGATTCAACACAGCGAGGCTGTTTTTCACCCTCATCAAGTCTATGGGCACACATAGTACATTTTTGCGGAAGCTGCAGCTCACTGTTCCAGAAAATCACCCGATATGGACAACCATTAACAATGGCCTCCTGTCCTTTGGCCTTCACCGGATCAATTATCACGATTCCATCGTCCCTGCGATACACTGCACCATCTTTAGCCGCATCAATACAAGGGGCTGACTCGCAATGCATACAAGGCTTGGCAATATAGGAGATCTTTGGTTTTGGATATTCCCCGCGCTCAATTTCAGTTACCTGCATCCAGAACTGATCGTTTAACGGCTGAGCCGCCGAATAACCCGGATATTCATTGCCGTAATACTCATCACGACATGACAGAAAACAGTTATAGCAACCGTTACACTTGTTGACATCTATAAGTATGGAGTATCGAGACATTCTGTTATCCCTCCCATTTTTCAATTTCAATGAGGCATGAATTCGGGGTCATTCCCGGTACATTTTTAGAAAGCATGCGCGAAGGCGTAAGCATATTCACGCAACCTCCTTTATCGGGTGAATCCGCGTTACCCGGCGTCAACGGATCGTACTTGGCCGACGATGCATAGCTGTGGATAACACCAACCCGTATCCGTTCGGTAACCACTGCAATACAGAGTACGGAGGCGCGATCATTATAGAGCCTGACAATGTCGTTATTTTGAATACCACGCAGTTTTGCGTCTTCTGGATTTAAACGTGCCGGCCACCAGGCATAACCGTCTTTCTTGATACGGTGAGTGGGAATATCATCGAGCCAATCTGTATGTTTGTCGTAATGGCAATGGAAGGTAAAGCGTGGATGGGGCGACAGAAGTTGCAGCGGATATTTTTTGTAAATATCGCTATGGTGCCCTTCCCAGCTTGGAATATAATGGGGAGATACGGGCCGCTCCTCATCGTCGGGAAACTTTGATTTAAGGCTCTCTGAGACAAATTCAATCTTACCGCTATAGGTGCCAAGTTCTTTACCTTTCAGGGTGCCGCGTTTGGGATTGTTGGTATCGGGAGTATCACAGTCCCTGCCATCTGCAAACCATCTGAGTGAAGGTGTAGACTTATAATCATCGGGAATATTGATGATATGGTATCCTTTCTCGTTAAACTCCTCCCAACTCACCTGCTTGGGCAGATCAGAAGAATCAAAAAATGCCTTAACCCATTCAAGCTCCGTTTTGCCATCGGTGAAATCCTCTTTCATACCGAGTTTATCGGCAAGCAGTGAAAAAATCTCATAATCTGACTTTGATTCCCACATCGGCTCCAGACATTTCTGCTGACGGACAACGATGCGGTAATTACAGCCACTGGAGGCATGACAGGTATAACCGCCACAGGCACCCCACTCGCCAACGTCATCGCGCTCAAAGTTGGTACAGGCGGGCAGGATGATATCAGCCATACGGGTCTCACTGTTAAACCAGACATCCTGGTTAACAACAAACTCCAGCTTGGGGCTCTGATACATGCGCACCCATTTGGTGGTATCACTCATGGTGCCCATAAAAGAGCCGCCGTAGCGGTAAAACAACTTGATTTCCGAATAGCCTTCCATCGGATATTGAAAATGGGTAAACTGCTGTTCAAGTGACTGACCACAAAAGCCCTCGCCATACCAGCTGACAGGCGGATCAAGAACTGCATCCGGCAGGGTAAGCCGCCAGAGACGCTGCTTGGTTGGATTTGTCGGCAAAGTTTTGGCAAGGCTTGCGGTGGCAACCCGCCCCTGGAGATCAGCATAGGCCGGAAACCAGCAATTTGTCTCCGAAGGTGCACCCATAGTGGTTCCCCAGATGGTACGACCAGGTTTACCAAGACCCTGCATACCCTGCAAAAGGACCATCATTCTTGCCCATTCAGTACCATATGCCTGACGACAGGCGCCACCCTCGCCGCCCCGGGCGCCACCGGAGAGTATCGTCCGTTTGGCTGCCCATTCCCTGGCCAGAGCGCGAATCACCCTGGCCTTTATTCCGGATTCCTCCTCTGCCCATTCCGGAGTCTTTGGTTGTCCGTCCGTTTCACCGAGTACATATTTCTTAAACTCATCAAAACCAACCGTACGATCCTTTACATACTCTTTATCGTAGATATCTTCAGTAATCCAGACATGGGCAATGGACATGGCAAGGGCGGTATCGGTACCGATTCGCGGGGCCAGCCATTTGCCTTCCATAACACCAGCAGTATAGTTGTGAAAGGGATCGATAAAGACCATTTTTACGCCTTTTTCTTTAAGCCACTGGCGCCAGAGAGCGGAATCCTGCCCGGTATAGGTGCCACGGGTGGTATCCGGGTCATTTGACCAGAGGACGATCATCTCAGCATTTTTCAGGGAATCTTCGAGGAGGTCATACTGCTCAGGCATTCCAAGGCGCCAAAAAAAACCGTAAGTATGGGTCGCACCCCAGTGCCATCCTTCCCAGCTATCGGGGTTATCAAGTACGGGAGTAAATTCAAGCAGGTTCATAAAACGGGCAAAGGGCCCCATTTTATAACCGACAATACCCCAGTTATGGTGGGATGATGTCATGCCACTAATGGCTGATCCACCGTAGGTATCCTTAACCCTCTTAATCTCGCTGGAAACGATATCAAGGGCTTCATCCCAGGAAATACGCTCATATGGTGATTTACCACGGTTTTGCGGATTTCTTTCACCATTGGGGTCAAAATCAACACGCTTCATCGGATATTTAATACGCTCATCCGAATAGAGCCTGCGCCTGTCGGCGTGAACGTAGGGTGCCACGGCAAATTTTTTCGGCGGAGAATATTTTTTGCCACCGGCCTCAATTGTCCACGGTTTAAAATCTTTTTCGTCTGCGACCAGAGGACGCATCCTCGTCACTTTGCCGTCTTTTACATATACACTGACTGGTCCGGCGTTGGTGCAGTTTGTAAAAACTTGTTCACTCATAATTTAACCTCCCGGATAGGAAAACATTGCCTTCTTTCTGTTAAAAACAGTTATTTTTTTGAAATAATTCACGATCACAAACAATCATCGCATAACAGGAAAAAACAAAATGTATCGTATAATGAAATTACGATCCCGGCATGCGAAACTAATATTACACGGCCCCGCCCACATGTCAAGGTCATTTTACATGCAATCTTGCAACTTAAACAAATTTATATTTTCTTTAAAATCAGTATGTTATAAAAACCAGGCTTCACACTTAATCATTTTTTCAGAAAACATCTTGACAGAAAAGCAACGACACTCTAATAAGTTTCAACATACGAAACAAAAGACAACCATATAAAACAGACTGCGACTACTGCATTGTTTTTTGTATAAAACCACTATGTTGCAGTTTCTTACAAAAGCTTAAACAGACACGGATTATAAAATACTCAACAATACGGGACCCACATTGCAAAACAAAATCAACAAAACCGCCAATAGTTCATCGGCCGAGAAGGCACTCTCCATTCTCCTCGCCTTCACTCCATTTAATAACGAGATGGGGACGACAGAACTAAGCAACAAACTTGGCATGCACAAATCCACCACGAGTCGTCTGATCAAATTACTCGTTAACACTCATTTTTTACAACAAAATCCTTTAACCAGAAAATATATGCTTGGTAGATCCGCCCTGAGGATCGGCCATGCAACCACCAGATCCCTCGACAGTAAACTACTGGCCGTTGCCCAACCTTGCCTGATGGAACTCTCGCAACTATTGGGTGAAAGCGTTGCCCTGGAAATGTTGTCGGGCACTAATGTCGTTTTAGCCCTCCATGTTGAGGGACCAAGCCATATTCGTTTCAATTTTCAGCAAGGGGAACAGGTGCCGATTAATGTAGCCGCCGGGGCAAAAGTTATACTCTCCCACAGTGATCCACAATTTCTTGAACTTTGCCTGGAACAGGATTTTCGCAGATTTAACGAGAACACCATTGTCTCAAAAACGAAATATCGTAAACTGTTAAAAAAAATCAAACAAAGCTCCATTGCCTATGATAAAGGTGAGAGATACATCGACACCCATGCCATGGCCACGCCGATCTACAACCTCGAAGGATCTACCAAGGCTGCAGTGGTGATCGCAGGACCAGCCTTCCGCCTCACAGACGCCTTTCTGAAATCGGCCGCCCCGGCCTTAAAGGCCACTGCTGAAAAAATTTCAACTCTTCTTTTTTATTAGGCATCCGGGTTTTGCAATCGACAAGCTTAATGCTGTAAAATATGTTCAAATTGGAGTCTATACCTAAGATTTTGGTGTGGAACTTCCAACATATTTACCACAAAATCACTTTCCCCCTGGACCCATTATGCTTGATCGCTGGACTTTAAAAATAATACAAAGCCCTTTAAGACAACTGGCCGACTTACTAAAAAAAAACGACTATAACGCAAATCAGGTAACCATTGTCGGCTTCAGCATCGGCCTGGCCACCATTCCAGTCCTCGCCTTCCATCTATACTGGTTGGCACTAACATGTATAATTTTAAACAGAACCTTTGACGGCATCGACGGGGCACTGGCAAGAATTACGGCAACAAGTGAGGCCGGCGCCTATCTCGATATTGTCCTCGATTTTATCTTTTACTCGGCGGTAGTTTTCGGTTTTGTTCTAGCAGCACCCGCTACCAACGGCCTTAGTGGTTGTGCCCTGCTCTTCTCTTTTGCCGGAAACGGCAGCAGCTTTTTAGCCTTTGCGATTATGGCCAAGGAGAAAAAAATCAAAGATGTTACTTATCCTCAAAAAGGTTTCTATTACCTTGGAGGCCTGACAGAAGGCACGGAAACCGTCATCTGTTTTACGCTCTTTTGCCTCTTCCCCGACTACTTCCCAGTTCTAGCTTTTATTTTTGCAGGCATGTGTACGCTAACCGCTATATTTAGGGTGGTTTACGGCTTTCGAACATTGGCAAAATAAAAACCTGAAGCCACTGAAACCATGGCCACCTGAATTTCTTTATCCCCACCACACATTATTCGTCAGGATTAACTTGATATTTTTGATTACAATATGAGATACTGATATGCATGAAAAGCCGACGTCCTTTTTCAATCAATAACAGCCTTGTCCACGGTATCTGCAATTACCAATGCAGACTTTGCGGCATCAAAAAACCGGAATACAACGGCCCGAAGGAATACCAACCCCGCCGAATCACCGAAACACTGATCAACCGCGTCCAGGAGGCAGCCCGGCAGGGTATTTATATTCGCTACCTTGCAAATGCCGGAGATGGTGAACCCACGCTCCATCCCGAATTCAGCGAACGCATGTCCATGTTTGGAGAAATGGTAAGAAAATGGTCATCATCCTCCATACCGCCACCTGAGATTTCCGTGGTTACCAACGGTTCGCGCCTTATGGAAAAATCTGTGCTGAAGGCTGTCAGCGTAAACAATCTTTCCTTAATAATTTCCCTGCCATCCCTCAACCCCACATCATACGGGCTGATAATGGCCAACAACCAAGAACAGGGACAAGACCTTCTTAACAGACTGTTGCCGGGCATTGAACAGGCCATGTCGCTCCGTGCAATTGATCATCTTAAACAACTTTACTTTCATATTTCGCCTCCGGAAGTTGATCTTATCCGCAACGATTTTCCTTCAACAATCACCAAGTTAACAAATATTGCAGAGAAAAATAATTTAAAAGAATTAAATCTTATCCTTTTCCCAGCCCCCAGCAATCGAACAGGGTTGGTTACCCGATCAAGCACCCGCATCGATATGTACCGCGACCTTTTCAAACGATATAACGGTGCCACCGTCAACCGGGTATCCATCAAAATGAAACTGGTAATTCACCGTTTCTTCCCGTCACTGTCGGAGATAATTGATCTTCTACACCATTTCAATTTCCCTTGCCTTTGGAATGGAAATTTTTTTATCACCCCCGACGGTGATTCAATCTGCTGCAACGACCAATCAATCCAGACCATCCAGGGAAATATTTGCCGACATTCAATCGCAGCGCTTATTAAAGGGAAAGAACTTTTTACGCCGGGGAATGCGTGCAGCAATTGCGACCAATCCCCAAAAGACTTAAAAGGATCAGTGGAAAGCCGTATCTTTTCTCTTTTAGCCAGGCTCAGAATGTTATACGGAAATAACAGCTAAAGGTGCTAAAAATGTATCTTCCCTCAGCATCAAACCAACAAAAAGAAACTTTTGCATTGCCGTATATAACAAAACTCGTCGAAACAAGGTCGGAAATTAAAGAAGCACTTCACCTGGTTTACCAGAAATATAACGCCGCAGGATTTCAAAAAAAGAATAGGGCAAAAATGCGGATAAATTTCCACAACCTTCTCCCAAACAGCCACACATTAATTCATAAAAACAATGGAGTGATTGAAGGTACATTAACCCTGGTTCAAGAATATTACGGAACATTGCCCTCAAGCGAACTCTTTGCAACGGAAATTCAACAAATGCACCAGAAAAAATCACTGATTTGTGAATTATCCGGCTTTGCCATGAACACTTCTTCTTTTAAGACGAGTAAGAGAACTCTTTTTTCACTTTTTAAATCGGCCTTTATTCTTGGATTCGACCTTCTTGGCTGTACGGATTTTTGCATGATGATCAATCCATCTCACTATAATTTTTACAAAAACGAAATGCAATTTAAGACAATAGGAGAAGTAAAACATTACAAGAAAGTAAACGGCGCACCGGCTATCCTGCTAAAACTAAATCTAACCACATGCAAAGAGCTGTTTTTAGAAAAAAAACCACAACTCCACAACTATTTTTTCATAGACAATCGGGAAAAGGTTAAAAACCAGCTCCGCCCCCAACTGCGCCACCATAAAACCCTTTACGCAGATGGCCTGGCACAACATCTACTGGAAACCGAGAATTTTATCCTTGCAAATTTAACAGCGCACGAAAAAGAAATCCTCCACCAGTACTACCCAAGTTTATAACTGATTCTTCAG
>CAZQOD010000117.1:0-10329 GCA_964594945.1 uncultured Desulfopila sp. | reverse complement strand
GTAAGGATGGTGTCGGTGCTAAGATGGATTCCATGGAATTGGAGAAGGAGCGTGGTATTACCATCCAGTCCGCAGCTACCTACTGTACCTGGAAGGATGTTGAAGTAAATATTATAGATACGCCTGGCCATGTTGACTTCACCGTGGAAGTGGAGCGGGCCCTGCGGGTGCTCGACGGTGCCGTCCTGGTTCTTTGTTCGGTCGGCGGAGTGCAATCCCAGTCAATCACGGTAAACAGGCAGATGACCCGTTATAATGTTCCCCGCCTGGCCTTTATCAATAAATGTGATCGTACGGGTGCTAACCCTGAGAGGGTGACGGAGCAGCTTCGGGATAAGTTGGATTTAAATGCTCATATGATGCAAATGCCCATTGGCCTTGAGAATGAATTAAGGGGAATGGTTGATCTTGTTACCATGAAAGCGGTTTATTTTGAAGGGGCAAATGGTGAGAAGATTCGGGAAGAAGAGATCCCCGCTGAAATGAGAGAAGAGGCCCTTGCAAAGCGCGAAGCGCTGCTTGAAGAGGTTTCAATGTTTTCCGAAGAGTTGATGGAGGCATTACTCGAAGAGGGTGATGTGGATATTAAGCTGATTCACGAAGCGGTGCGGATGGCGACACTATCCTTGGATTTTACGCCTGTTTTTATAGGCTCCGCCTACAAAAACCAGGGCATCCAGTTGCTTCTTGATGCAGTAAGGAACTATCTTCCCTGTCCCACCGATGTTACCAATATGGCCCTTGATCTGAAAAACGAAGAAAGTGAATTCCCGGTGACTAATAATCCCGACGATCCGCTTATTATGCTCGCTTTTAAACTGGAAGATGGGCGTTATGGTCAGTTGACGTATATCAGAACCTACCAGGGCACCTTGAAAAAAGGTGACACCGTTTATAACAACAGGACCGGGAAAAAGGTAAAGATAGGACGGCTCTGTCGCATGCATTCCGACGAGATGCAGGAAATAGAGTCCTGTGGTTCCGGTGATATCGTGGCATTATTTGGCATTGACTGTGCGTCGGGCGACACGTTTACATCCGAAGAAATTTCGTGTTCAATGACTTCAATGCATATTCCTGAACCGGTTATTTCCCTTGCGGTTATTCCGTCTGATAATAAAGCGCAGATAAATATGTCCAAGGCGCTGAATAGATTTACCAAGGAAGATCCCACCTTCAAGACTTTTGTTGATCATGAGACCGGTGAAACGATTATTTCCGGGATGGGCGAGCTGCACCTGGAGGTGTATGTTGAACGGATGAAGCGTGAATATGACGCAATTGTTGAGGTCGGTGCTCCCCAGGTGGCATATCGGGAAACTATTTCTCAACGGGCTGAATTTAATTATATTCATAAGAAACAGACGGGTGGTTCGGGTCAGTTTGGCCGGGTTGCGGGTTATATGGAACCCATTGAAGATGAAGAGTATGAATTTGTAGACAAGATTGTGGGCGGTGCCATTCCGAGGGAGTTTATCGGTTCCTGTGATAAAGGTTTTCAAAAGAGCCTTAAAAAAGGTTCGCTTTGTGGTGCGGCCATTACCGGGGTTCGTTGTGTTATTAACGATGGTGCCTATCATTCTGTGGACTCATCCGACGTCGCTTTTCAACTGGCGGCGGTGGGGGCCTTTAAAGAGGGATATTTGAAGGCAAAGCCGGTTATCATGGAACCCATAATGAAGGTTGCCGTCGAGGGGCCGACTGAATTCCAGGGCGCGGTGATGGGGTCCATTAACCAGCGACGGGGTATGATAATCGGTACGACTGAAGAGGGTAGTTATTCGGTGATTGAGGCGGAAGTTCCCCTTTCCGAGATGTTTGGATATTCAACGACTCTTCGTTCTCTTACCCAGGGGAAGGCTGAGTTTACTATGGAGTTTGCTACGTTCAAACCGGTGCCCAAGGGGGTGAGCGAGGAGTTGATCAAGGCCTACCAGGAAGAACGTAAGAACGGATAAAATTCCAGGGGTTTTATGCTGGGTTGTTAACAATCTGAAGAGATGAGTGTTATGCCGTATCCATGTCGGCACAGGTGTGTTGGCGTGGCCAGTGGATAAAAAATAATAAAAGGTGGATCGCCATGGGAAAAAGCAAGATCTTAGGAAATAATCCTCTCCGGGCACTTGGCTTGGAAGAGGGTCAGTCTGATAATCCTAATTCTATCATGGGGTTGGTAATGGCCAGGGCCGGGCTGGGCAAGACCGCAATACTCGTTCAGTTTGCCCTGGATTGTATGCTGCTCGGCAACAAGGTTCTGCATGTCTCCATTGGCGAGGGTGTGGAAAAGACCCGGGCCTGGTATGATGATATTTTATCCCTGTTGACCGATGGGGAAAAAATTGAATCCATTCCGGAGATAATGAAAAACAGGATGATTATGACCTTTAAGGAGAGTTATTTCAGCAAAGCTCTCCTCGAAGAACGTCTTGATGATCTTGTTCAACAAAATATTTATAAACCGGAGTGTCTGATCATAGACGGTTATGATTTTGAGAACAATGATAAGGAATCATTGGCCGAACTGCGTGATTTTATGAACCAGCGCGGTTTAAAGATGATCTGGTTTTCCGCCGTGCGACATCGCACGGATGAGCGAAAGAGCGCCGATGGCGTGCCCGCACCATGTCATGAAGTTGATGAATTGTTCGGGACGGTACTTTTGATCAAACCCGTTGATAAGGCAATATTTCTCGATGTTGTTAAATGTGACGGCTGTTCCCTGGATCCCGGTTCAACCCTACAGCTTGATCCGTCCACAATGCTCGTCCAGAAGGGCTGATTACGTCGACTGTGTTAAAATAATGATTGTAACAATCTTGAAAGCGGTATGCCGGGAGTCTGGTATACCGCTTTTTTATTGGAAGATAGGAGAACGGCATGCGTTTTAGACCGTGTATAGATCTCCACGAAGGGAAAGTAAAGCAGATTGTCGGTTCGTCGTTGAACGATGCCGAGCCCGGTGCTGTGCAAACTAATTTCGTGGCCGATAAGCTTCCCGCCTGGTTCGCGGAGCTATATCGCTCGGATCATTTAACGGGCGGCCATATTATTAAGCTCGGTGCCGGTAACGACGATGCGGCAAGAGAGGCCTTGGCCGCCTGGCCGGGGGGAATGCAGGTCGGTGGTGGTATTACCGCAGAAAATGGTGCTGTCTGGCTGGACAGTGGCGCTTCCCATTTAATTGTTACCTCCTACGTTTTCAAAGATGGGGAGATTAATACGGGGCGCCTACGAAAATTGCTCAAAACGGTGGGTAAAGATAAAATCGTACTCGATGTAAGTTGTCGCAAAAAGGATGGTTCATATTACATTGTAACGGATAGGTGGCAGAAGTTCACCCGTGTTGCTCTCTCCGCAATGGTTTTGGAGGAACTATCCCGCTATTGTGATGAATTTTTAATCCATGCCGCCGATGTTGAAGGTAAATGTTCAGGGATAGAAGTTCCTCTTGTTAAAAATCTTGCCGCCTGGTCACCTGTTCCAACAACCTATGCGGGCGGGATTCGGGATATGAGTGATTTGCAGTTGATAAAGGAGTTGGGCCGGGACAGATTGGATGTAACCGTGGGCAGTGCTCTTGATATTTTCGGAGGGACAACAATGGAGTACCGTGAGGCCGTGGCCTATTGTCGAGGGGGGAAAGGAACTTGACCTGCCCGGATTCTTCCTATACACTGATTCCTGATTGTAAAATTCTGGTTTTATGAAATTAATCTGGTCGAACCGTTGTTTCGATACCGGCGAATGTTATGACTTTGGATAAGGATAAACAGAGAAAAGACATAGAGAAGTTTATTAAAAGAATGCCCAGTCTTTCCACCACGGTGGGCAAAGTGATGGAGATCTGCAGTCGCACCGATGCATCGCCCAACGAGTTGAACAAGGTTATTTCTCTGGATCCCGTTTTAACCGGGCAGGTGTTGAGGCTTATTAATTCCGCCTACTATTCCCTGGTCAACAAGGTTACCTCCTTGACCAGGGCGATCACCATGCTTGGTATGAATACTGTGAAGAATATGGCGCTGAGCACGGCAATTATCAGGAGCGTGGCCGGTTCAAAAAAATCAAAAGTGCTGCCGACTTCAAAATTCTGGGCCCATTCCATCGGGGCTGGAGTAAGCGCCAAACTTTTAGGGGAGGTGAAGGGGTTGCCGGTTATGGAGAGAGAAGAACTCTTTTTAGCGGGGTTGCTCCACGATTTGGGAAAGGTACCTTTTGGTGACGAGTATATTACGGTACTCAATACTGTGAAAAATGAGCAGTTGCCACTTCGGGATGTGGAACTTGATATTATGGGTATCGACCACCAGGAAGTGGGGTTGATGATTGCTGATAAATGGAAACTTAACCCGGTTATCAGCGAATGCATCGGCGGCCACCATCAACTTGATAACCTCCAAGGGGAAAACGGTCAACAGGTTGCCCTGGTTGCCCTTGGTAATATTTACACGAACATACTTGACCACGGTTATGCGGGTAATCCCTTTCCCCCCGATAATGAGGCTGAACGTCTTCTTGGAATAGTTGATCTCGGTTGGGAAGAGTTTTGCGGCATAGGCGACAGGGTTGTTGAGGAGATTCAGAAGGCGGAGATCTTTTTGAAAATATAACTGGAGCGTTAATGAAACTACGATTTTGGGGAGTGCGGGGATCCATACCAAGTCCCGGTCCCAATACCCAGAAATATGGTGGCAATACCGCCTGTATCGAGTTGAGGGTAGGGAAAAAAAACCGGATAGTTATAATTGATGCCGGTTCTGGCATTCGTAACCTTGGTGACGCCCTTATGGCCGATGATCTGCCTGAAGGCCCCATTGTGGCCGATATTTTTCTCTCCCATACCCATTGGGATCATATAATGGGTTATCCCTTTTTTACGCCGATTTATATACCCGGTTCTAAACTCAGGGTTCATGGACCCGTTTCCTTTGAGGATGATCCCCTGGAAGAGGTGGTGGGCGGGCAGATGAAATATCGTTACTTTCCTGTAAACCTGGGAGAACTCGCCTCGGAAATTGAATATATACGTCTAAAGGAAGATCCCAATATTGACCTGGGGGACGGTTTGCACCTCTCCACTAAATTGTTAAATCATCCCATAACTGCGCTGGGGTACCGTTTTGAGTATGATGGTAAGGTTGTTTGCACCTGCTATGATATGGAACCGTTTAGAAATTTATTTATCACCGATCCCGATGATCCCGGCTACGATGAGGCAATGGCCGTTGAGGGGGAAGAGGTGGCGGATGAGCAAAATCTTGCCGTTGAACAATTTTACAGTGGGGCGGATCTCCTTGTCCATGATGCCCAATATACAGATGCGGAATATGGTGAACGTATCGGCTGGGGGCACTCAACCATGGAACAGGCCATTGCCGCCGCCGCTCGGGCCGGTGTGAAAAAGCTTGCTCTTTTTCACCATGATCCGGATAGATCCGATGCCGAACTTGATGAACTGGCCAAGGTCTATTGTCAAGCGAGTAAGTTTGGCGATATGGAGGTATTTTTCGCCAGAGAGGGGATGGAGATTGTCCTGTAATATTGAATTTTGCTGAGTTTTATCGGCGATCAAGGCTGCGTTTTATTGCTTCAATACATGTGTGGTCTGCCTGGTAATGAATTGCAGGCGGATCGGGAAAAGGCAGAGTGAGTTGGTCTGCAAAGGGTGTAGCAATAACGTTTCTGTTGTAGGCTTCCACTGCGAGACGTTCCAGGTTGACGGTGTCTTCGATATTGTAGGCAAGGAGGGTTTCCAGGGCACGTTTGTCATTATTGTTCTGGTATCTGTGCCAGAGCGATATAGCAAAAGAACCGTCCATGCCGTCGAGATTACCCCGATGAATGCCCAGCTGCTTTTCGCAACCCTTTAGCCCGCCTTTAAGGCCAAGTCCGGCCAGGACATAACGCAAATCAATCTGGGCGTGTTTTAGTTTTATACGGAAATATCTTTCTAAAAAAGGGATATCGAAGTTTTTGCCGTTATAGCTGACAATTACCTGGTATTGTGTAATATCATCGACAAAATCGTCTAAATTTATACCGTTTACATAGGTGGATATCTTCTCTCCGTCATAGGTGGAGATGGTGGTGATTTCGTCGTAATCACCACACCCCGTGCTTTCAATATCAAGGTAGACGGTGGAGTGGCGGAAATGGGGGAAAATACGCCATGGTTCTCTGGCACCAAGGAGGTTCGTGAAAAAAACCGGGTCGTCCGCAAGCGCTTTAGTCGATTGTTGCAAAATTTCTTTAGCATTTATCAGGGCGCGTTTTGGTAGTCCGACGGGTAGTGGGATAGACAACCGTTCCCAGGTTGTGATTCCCGCCTGCCATAGTTTCTTTTCAGTTTTTAAGCCTATGCCCTGGATATGGCAAAACGTGTGTTGGAGCATGGTTATTGTGTGCTCCCGCTCTTACGGATATTTGTTCGCTGCCCTTTTCGTCTTGCTCTTTTATGGGGTCTGGCTGTTTTTCCTTGGTGTTGCGCGGAGAGGGAGAGGGCTGATTGTATTTCGACCCGGCTGAGTTTCATGGCCCTGCTCCCGACTCTGACCCCTTGTAGGATGTGGAGAATTTCCTGCGGCATTCCGTAGGGGAGGTCGACGGTGCTGTGGCTATCGTAGATAGAAATGCGACCAATGTATTTTGAGTTTATGTCGGCTTCGTTGGCAATGGCGCCGACAATATTGGCTGGTTTGACACCTTGGTTACGACCAACTTCGATGCGAAAACGCTCCATTCCCTCCTCGGGTGGTAGCTGCACGGCGGATAGTTTTTTCTCTTTTTTATACCGTCCCTTTTTACTTTCGCGCCTTTTTTTTGGGGCGAATTCATCTCTATATTTTTCCTTAGGCAACAGCATGGGTTTACCACCCTGGACCAGGTTGGCAAGGGCTGCGGCAACTTCGTCGGCATTTACGGAATTTTCAAGCAGGTAGTCATTGATAAGTTTTTGATAGAATTTATTATCATCTTTTCGTGCCGATGTAATCTTGGCCTTAAAGTTCTCGATGCGTTTTTTGTTGATGTCAGCCGTGGTGGGTAGTTGCATCGGGGTGATTTTTTGTCTGGTCACACGTTCAATGGATTTAAGCATTGATTTTTCCCGTGGATTAACAAAGAGAATCGCTTCCCCACTGCGACCGGCCCTGCCCGTACGCCCGATTCTGTGGATATACGCTTCCTGGTCAAAGGGGATGTCGTAATTGATTACATGACTTATTCTCTCCACGTCAAGGCCCCGGGCGGCAACGTCGGTTGCAATCAGGATATCGATTCGTTTTCTCTTAAGCTGTTCAATTGTACGTAGCCGCTGGCTCTGTTGAATATCTCCGTTAAGTGGCGCCGCATTATAGCCTATGGCCGATAGTTTTTCGGCAAGTTCCAGGGTCTGGATCTTGGTCCTGACAAAAACAAGAATGCCGTCAAAATCTTCTATTTCAAGGATACGAGAAATAGCCTCAAACTTGCGGCTTAGTCCACTGGTTATAATATAACGCTGGTTAATGGTCAGGGCGGTGGCCGTCTTTGTTTTAATGGTAATTTCCACCGGCTTGTGCAGATATTTCCCGGCAATTTCCCGGATGGTGCGGGGCATTGTCGCGGAAAAGAGAGCAGTCTGCCTGGTGGTCGGTAGTTGGTCGAGGATCCATTCAACATCATCGATAAAACCCATCTTCAACATCTCGTCCGCCTCGTCAAGGACAAAAGAACGGATGTCGGTAAGTTTTAATGTTCCTCGACGGATATGGTCCATGGTTCTGCCCGGTGTGCCGACAATAATATGGGTGCCCCGCTGGAGTTGTCTGAGTTGTATATTATAATCCTGGCCGCCGAAGATGGGTAGTACCCTTAGATTTTTAATATATTTTCCGTATGTTTCAAAAGATTCGGCGACCTGGATTGCAAGTTCGCGGGTGGGGGTAAGGATTAAAACCTGTGGTCTCTTGCAGTTAGCCGGCTTTAGCCCGGAGAGGAGCGGCAGGGCGAAGGCCGCGGTTTTGCCCGTCCCCGTCTGCGCCTGGCCGACTACATCCTGTTTGGCCATCATATACGGGATCATCTCCTGTTGAATGGCGGTGGGGCTTTCGTATCCGGTTCCGGCAACAGCCTGGAGGACGGATTCGGCCAAGCCCATATCGGAAAATGAAGTGGGTGTCAAAGACATAACAGTACCTATGGGAAAAGAGGGTTGATTCCAGAAAAGAATTCACTATTTAAAATCTGTCCAGAAAGTATTGATTGACCTCCCGGTCGGGGCTGTCCCTGGGACTTTGCCCGAGGTCAATCGTTTGTGTCTGTCCAGATATTAAATCCCCCCTCGAGGTGATCCCTTAAGGGTTTTTCGTCCAGCCCCGAACGCAGGAGTTGGGTCGTAAGTCTATTGCGGATGCGAGGTCAAGGCGGCATCCGTTGTCATGTTCTGGTCTGACACTCTAAGAGCGGCTTTAATAACAGGGTTGAAAAGAATATGCAACTCTATTTTGCAGTCTTGTCTTATCGGTTAGGATAATTAGTCGTCGGTTACTTTTTTGCGGAGTTTTTTTATCCGGCTTCGTCTTGTCTTTTTTTCAAGACGTTTTTTGCGGGCCGTGGCTGACGGGCGGGTGGGGGTGCGTTTTTTAGGCGTGTGCTCAACCTGTTTGACCAGCATGGCGAGGCGATCCAGGGCATCATTACGGTTTTTCCAGCTGGAACGGTGCTGCTGGGCCTTGATTATCACCACGCCACCATCGGTGATGCGCCTGTCTTGCAGGTTAAGCAAGCGTTCTTTGTACGGGTCGGGGAGTGATGATTTCTTAATATCAAAACGAAGATGGATTGCACTGGAGACCTTGTTCACATTTTGGCCGCCCGCACCTTGAGCGCGAATGGGTATGCATTCGATTTCCTGTTCGGGTATGGAAATATTCGCGTTGATTACAAGGGCCATGGTTATACTGTCTGCTCTGCTGTCTGGTTTGCCGGTGTCGTGCTGTCGCTCAAGACCGTCAGTATACCGAAGAACCCGCTGCCCAGCCAGTGGAAAATGCTGCCTGGAGGTTATAACCACCTGTATCCGCCTGGATATCAAGGAGTTCGCCCGCGAAGAATAGACCTTTTACATATCGGGACTCCATATTCTCCGGCAATATTTCACCCAGGTTAACGCCACCTGCCGTAATAATTGCCTCGTTATATGAGCCGTATCCGCTGATATCAATGTGAAAGTTTTTTAACCACTGCACCAGTCGTTTCCGTAGTTTTACCGGGAAAACGGCGGGATCTATGTCGGCAGGGATATCGCATTGCTGTAAACATATCGGGATTAATTGCCGGGGAAGCAAGCCCCGCAGTATTGATTTAATCTCCTCGTCGCGGCGCCTGCCAAAGTCTCTTATCAATCTTCTATCCAGTTTTTTTTCGTGCAGGGCCGGCTTGAGATCGAGCAGGAATGATACCTTTAAACCGGCATCTATTGCATTGATGACAACGGAGCTGGCTGTTAAGACAATGGGGCCGCTGATACCCGTTTTTGTGAAAAAAAGTTCTCCAAACGCCTTTACTTTACGACTGCCCCCGATAATTATCCTGGCCGTTATATTGCGTAGCTCTAATCCCGCCAACCGACGGATTTCTTTAGTCGGACATAGCAGGGGAACCAGTGCCGGTCGTAAAGGAGTTACGGTATGACCGAGTTTTTTCGCCAGTGCGTAGCCGTCTCCACTTGAGCCGGTTTTTGGATATGACAGTCCGCCGGTGGCGAGGATAACATTGTCGCAGGCCAGTTGTGTATTGTTACAACTAACACCTTTTATCTGCCCCTGTTCCTCGATGATTGCCGTAACCGGAGATGATTTTATGACGCGAACGTTTTCTTCCTTTAACCAATTATTAAAAATCCGGACAACATCGAGGGCACGGCCGCTTTCCGGAAAGATTCGCCCTCCCCGCTCCGTAACGAGGGGGAGGTCTCTTTTCTTAAAAAATGAGATAAGTTCCGGAGAAAAAAAACGTTGAAATGATTGGCGTAGAAACCGACCATTTTTGCCGAAATGTTCTATGAATTCGGGGAGTGGCGCGGTATTTGTCAGGTTGCATCTGCCCTTGCCGCTAATACCCATTTTTCTGCCGGTCCGGCCCATTTTTTCCAGGAGAATGGTTTGGGCGCCCATTTGGGCCGCTCTGCCTGCAGCCATTAAACCGGCGGCTCCCCCTCCTATCACGATTGTTGTTTTCCTGCTCATAACTCTATTTCAATGTTATTAACTTGTGTCTGTCCCTAAATGGCCATCTTTCCCTAACTCTTCGTTGCTTTCAAAATTTAATCCTCCGATAAAGCGAGGTACG
>CAZQOD010000116.1:0-10398 GCA_964594945.1 uncultured Desulfopila sp. | reverse complement strand
GGGACCACAAGCAGCAGCGATACCCGGACTCCAAACTTCCCCGCCACGAAACCACACCTTTTCCACGGCTGATATCCCGGCCCCCGGCTCGTCCTACCTCCCCCGCAACCAACTCTTCAAGTCCGGCGGCACAACTGGCTGTTATTATATATTGTTTCATCGTAATTAGTTTTCCCGTTTATAATTCACCAGCCAATATATTGGCTTAATAACAAAATGCCACGTAAAACACTGTTCCGACCTTGATCGGGGTGTCTGGCAACCAAGCCCCCGTGGCCGGATTTACGGCGTCCTCCTAACAAGGTTGAAACAGGACTAAAACTTTAAGCTAATAACATTGATTATTAATTGGCAAATAAAATAAAAAATAATATACAAAGTCCCACCTTAACCATGGCCCGGATAAAACTGCGTTTACCACTTTTGTGAACAATTTTTTCTTATGTTTTTTACACCCTAAAATTAATATTCCAGGAGCTGACCTACTGTAAACTTTAGGTTGTATATAGTCTAAGTTTTAATAACGGTTTAGTGCTTTACTCCGTAAAAGCTGTAATAAAAAACAAGAAACAAGGCATTTATAACGACTTACCGTTCTTTTCCGGTGTTAGATGTTTTTAAGACCATGTCTAATTTAGGGCACCACGATCCATTACAGCGAACAATTACCCTGTTTTTTCACGAATATTTTGTTAATACACGCCACGGAGAAAATTTCTTCTTGACCTCATTGTCAATACGACTAAAGTAGAAAAGTGTTATATAGTTGATACTAGTTTTATCCGCATCTTTTGCAGCCCTGGAAAAAACACTCTATGATTTTGCATGCGGGATTTGCCGGTTTCGACGTCCCTTTTGCGGTTATGCTTGTTTTTCCCAAAAATCTCGGTTTTGAGTTAACATGGTTACTCTCAAACATCCTCCCCCAAAACTATATTTTTTCGCTGCGGTATGGCTCCGATGAACCGTTACGATTTTTCAAAATCAGGAGAACATATGAAACAAACACTCTTTACCAAATACACGAGTCTGATATTTTTAGGATCTCTTTTACTTTTCCTTACGGCTTGCAGCCCTAAAACCGTTATCCCCCCTGATGCCACCAACACTGCGGGTTCCATGGATAATACAGGAAACAATATTAACTACCCAGATGCGCAAAACGGCGGCTACTCCGAAGACAACCTGCCCAGGGAAGGAACACTTGACGACACGTTTAAACCGAACCGGAGCGCCTCTGGTGAAGGCATGTTGAACGAAGACATGCAATCCGATGAATACAAGGTTAAACACGGAAGAAGTTCGGCGAACCTGTTCCCTGTTTATTTTGATTTTGACCAGGCCACCGTGCGAAGTGATATGGTTGATATTCTAGCGGATAATGCTGAATATATAAACTCCATCCCCGGCGCCGTTGTTATTATTGAAGGGAATTGTGACGAAAGGGGAACCAATGAATACAATCTGGCCCTGGGAGAAAGACGGGCCATGAATGTAAAACAGTTCCTTACCAACCTGGGTGTGGATCCAAACCGGACCAGAACACTATCATACGGTGAGGAAAAACCACTTTTTTCAGGACAGGACGAAGATTCTTACGCCCAGAACAGAAGAGCGGATTTTATCGTAGAATAACGGCCAGCACCTTTGTCACCACTTCGGCAGTGGACATTTTGGTGGTATCGATCAATAACGCGTCCTCGGCCACTTTCAAAGGTGCTATTTCCCTCTCGCTGTCGTTTTTATCTCGTTCCAGTGTCAGGGAGAGGATTTCTTCAAACTCCGCCGGGCATCCTTGTTGGCGCAATTGCTCCACCCGCCTACGTGCTCTCACCTCGGGATGGGCGTCAAGAAAAAACTTAAACATGGCATCGGGGAAAACCACGGTGCCCATATCACGCCCTTCGGCAACGATTTTCCCGGCTACGCCTAACTGCCGCTGCATTTCCGTTAATTTTTCACGGACAATGGCGAGGGCTGAAACCCGTGAGGCGACCATAGCAATCTCCGGGCTGCGGATCTCCACACTCACGTTCCGCCCGTTGACAATGACCCCCACATCACCCCCGTCTTCAACCGGTGGCACCAGCTGTAAATCCAATTGACCCAGGCTCGACTCAACAGCCGCTTCATTATCAAAGTTAATACTTCTACTGGTTAAAAAAAAACCGACTCCCCTGTACATGGCACCGGTATCCAGATATGTAAACCCCGTTGCCTCGGCAACTTTTTTACTTATGGTTGATTTACCAACACCGGAGGGCCCGTCTATTGTGATTATCTCCCATTGCTCAGACATAACCGCACTCGTCGAGACATTCCTTGAACGCCCCTAAAAACCTGTTATTCTCTTCTTTTGTACCCACACTGACCCGGATATAATTTTTAAAACCATATGCACTCATTGAACGTATAATGACTCCTTTATACAACATGGCATTATAAAATTTATCCGCATTTCCCCCTACATCTATAAGAAAAAAATTTGTCTGGGAGGAAAAAGCTCTGCAACCAAGTTTCTCCACCCCGTTTTTTAAAAAAGCCAACCCCCGACGGGTTTGATCAATTGTTCTTTGAAAATATTCACCGTCTGCCAGGGCAGCCAGGGCCCCGACCTGGGCCATTTGGTTAATATTAAAAGGTTGACGAACCTTGTGCAGACACTCGGCAATAACCTCGTTCATAATACCAAAACCCACCCTCAAACCGGGAAGACCATAGGCCTTGGAAAATGTTCGCAGTGATACAACTGGGCAGCGTCCATCGACATTACGGATAAGTGAAAAAATATCAACCTGAAGATCCGGATCAACGTAATCGATATACGCCTCGTCCAGGACAACAATCACCGACTCAGGAATATCGCTCAAAAACTGATATAATTCAACAGGTGCCAAAATCGTACCAGTGGGATTGTTGGGGTTGTCCAAAAAGATAAGACGTGTTTTTTTGCTGACCGTTTTCTTAATAACCTCCAGATTATGCCGCATCTCCCGCAACGGCACCACGTGGTTTACGCCACCACGTATCTGCACAAATTTCTGATACATAAGGAACGAGGGATTACTGGTAATAACCTCATCACCTTCGCGCACAAAGGCCTTTACCAAAAACTCAATAACTTCATTGGATCCGTTTCCCGGTACAATTTCAGTATCATGCACCCCCAATCGTTCAGCAAGGGCCTGAACCAATCTGTAACAAGAACCGTCCGGATACCTGTGTAAGCCCAGGAGCTCCGAACGAAGAGCCCTTACCACCTGGGGAGAGGGGCCCCAGGGGTTTTCATTTGAAGCAAGTTTAATGGACCCGGAGATTCCGTATTCACGCTCCAGTTCTTCCAGGGGTTTACCCGGCGGATAAGGGGTAATGGCTGAAATATTGTCGGGGATAAAAACTTTCAAAAAAACCACCCTTGGCAGAGTTTAAACATCGGGTGTTCTATTTTACACCTTAATTTTGCAATTTACAGATCTGCATCGTCGGAGTCGTATTATAGACCCCATTCTGGTCTTATCTAACTAGTTAGTAACACATTAATTTAACAATATAAATTTTGTTTTTCATATCCTTATCGTACGTTTTATACGATATTCAAACTCTTTTGCAAACAATAGGCCGCTTTAAATAAAGTTTCTTCCTGAAAATGCGGTCCCTGCAACTGGATGCCAACGGGCAAACCGTCTTCCGTAAACCCTCCGGGTACAGAAAGAGCCGGAATACCTGCTAAATTAGCGGATATTGTTAATATGTCAGACATATAAAGAGAAAGAGGATTCTGACTATTATCACCGATTTTCCAGGCAGCTGTTGGTGTAACCGGAGAAATCAACACATCACAAACAGTAAAAGCCTTTTTAAAATCTTTTAAAATCAGTGTCCTCACCTGGGATGCCTTTTTATAATACGCATCATAATAACCGGATGAAAGGGCGTAGGTTCCGATAAGAATTCTCCTTTTCACCTCTGCACCGAACCCCTTAGACCTTGTTTTTTTATACATCTCAAGCAGGGAATCCGCTTCGGTATCACGATAACCGAAAATAACGCCGTCGTATCTCGCCAAATTGGAACTGGCCTCAGATGGAGCGATAAGATAATATGCGGCCACGCAATATTCCGTGTGCGGCAGAGATATTTCCACGATTTCTGCGCCCTGTTCCCGCAATTTTTCTATACCACGGCGGACAATCGACTCCA
Organism: uncultured Desulfopila sp.; assembly: GCA_964594945.1. GTDB lineage: Bacteria > Desulfobacterota > Desulfobulbia > Desulfobulbales > Desulfocapsaceae > Desulforhopalus_A. The sequence continues at coordinate 6,198 of CAZQOD010000116.1, read as the reverse complement.
CCTGCGGATCCAACCCTTCTGTAAAATATTCTTGGGGAATACCTACCTTTAACCCCTTAACCCCCTGAACCATGGTTTGCAAAAAATCCGGTACCCGTTGCTGTACGGAGGTTGAATCTCTTTTGTCATGTCCGCTGATTACATTCATTATCAGTGCACAATCTTCAACTGTGCGACAAAGGGGGCCAACCTGATCAAGGGAAGAGGCAAAAGCGCCAAGGCCATATCGCGAAACCCGACCATAGGTTGGTTTCATACCCACCACACCACATAAGGACGCCGGTTGCCGAATAGAGCCTCCCGTGTCGGAGCCAAGGGATGCCAGACATTCATAAGCGGCCACCGAAACCGCAGAACCCCCAGAAGATCCACCGGCAACATATCCCTTTTTCCATGGGTTTCTTGGTATGCCGAAGGCACATGTCTCCGAAGTGGAACCCATGGCAAATTCATCCATTGCCACTTTGCCGATAATAACACCACCTTCGTCTTTTATTTTTTTTACCACCGTCGCATCATATGGCGGGATATAGTTTTCAAGTATTTTTGAACCACAGGTTGTTTTCAGCCCCTTAGTACTTAAAAGATCCTTAATGGAAAAAGGGATACCGCACAATCTGCCGACCCTACCTTCACCCCTTTCCTGATCGGCGTATTTAGCCTGACGTATTGCGCCGTCATAATCAACGGTTATAAATGCGTTTAAATCACCATCCACAGCTTCAATTTTTGCAAGACAACTACGGGTTATATCCTCGCTGCTTGTATCACCCTTTTCCATTTCCGCCAGGGCGCCTGCTATTGTCAGTTCATGCAATTCCATGCAAACCTCTATATGAGTTACAAAAGTAGAAATCAAATTTTAGGGGGGGAGAAACTCCGCCACTATATAATCTTCGGCACCTGAAAAAATTCGCCGTTTTGGCTTGGTCCGTTTTTAACTGCATCGGATTGTGGTAATGAGTCTTGAACCACATCCTTACGAAAGGCATTACTGATGGAAAAAACATGGGTGGTTGCTTCTACTTGACTTGTATCAAGCTCATTTAATTTATCCATATACGATAGAATCGCGTCCAGTTGTTCCGTGGTCTGATCCAACTCTTCACCAGACAAACTTAACCTGGCCAGATTGGCCACATGTTCCACTTCTTTTTTTGTTATTTTCATCACAGCGCTCAATTTATTACATGATTATATGAATTTTTCCAACAACCTGTTCGAAAACGCCTATTTAATTCTGTTATTGTTAAACAAACATGCTCGTAACAGACCCATATGACAGCGCAAACTTCGGAATAGCCATTGCGGACGAACACCAGTTAAATTTATTTTTTATAACACCACAACCTTTTTATAGACTAGTGTCTGTCCATGGATGAGCAATTTTGCACTAAATCGAGGCGCTTGATAAATTTAACCACAGGCATATATGCGATATCTCGATGTCTCGTACCTCGCTTTATCGGAGGATTAAACTTTAAAAGCAACGAAGAGTTAGGGGAAAATGGCCATTTATGGACAGGCACAGACTAATGACCGTTAAGCCGGTTTTGGATATACGTTTTCCAGGTACTCTTCAGAAAAAACCGATTTTGTCGGGATAAAATTAACAATGCTTTTGGCAAAATATTCAACCGTATTAGCATCAAACTGTGTGGTGCTGCAACGATACAACTCTTCCAGGGCCTCTTCCATCGTCATATTCTTTCTGTAATTTCTTCGTGATGTCATTGCATCATAACTGTCTACAACAATTATTATTTTGGTCAAATCATCCAACTGGTCGGCAACCAACCCGTCCGGGTATCCTTTTCCATCCATTCTTTCGTGGTGGTGGCGGATAATAAACTGTTCTTTTTTCATAAAACCAAGTGGCTGGATAATGTTTGCGCCGACACTCGGATGTTTTCGGATAAGCAACCACTCCTCATCTGTTAGTTTTCCCGGTTTTTGGATGCAAGAAAGATCTATAACCAATTTACCTATATCGTGAAACTGGGCGGCACGTCTTAAAATACAGATTTCGCTTTCGCTCAGCTCCATGGCCATGCCCAACATCAGCGCATATTCAGTCACCCTCATGGTATGACCCGCTGTATAGTAATCCTTTTCCTCCATCGCATTTTGCAGGCTGCTCATTAACTGAACGGTGGCGTTCTCAAGGCTGTTACTATAAGAGAGAAGCAGTTTATTTTTTTCCTCCAGTTGAATAGCCTTTGTCCTGATATCGTCTTCCAGGGCAATTTTATATTGTTTCTCCTGGAGAACATACATCCTTTTTTCGATGGCCCTGCGTATCTTAACATTAAAAATATCCAGGTCTTCAATGGGTTTGGTTAAAAAATCGTATACTCCAAGATTAATTGCCTTCACAACATAGTCCATACATCCGGCGCCGGTCAAAAAAAGGACTGGTATATCATACTCTTGTTCATTAAGCTGATTCATGGTCTCAAAACCATCCATTTCCGGCATATTGATATCCAGTATAATAACATCATAACTGTCATCTACCAGATCCATCACCCCCCTGCCGTCGGTAACAGTTTCCACATGATGTCCAAACATTTCCAGTATTTTAGATACTGTTGTTCGAACCATGGCATCATCATCTGCAACGAGTATTTTAGTCGAGACCTTTTCCACAACAACCTCTTGAACTTTATATTTACATTGTGGCCCGATCCGCACGGGGTCAAACGGTGTTTCCTTCAAAAAACAGTGGTTTTATAGAGCCACCGAACCAAATACACCGCTTACATAACCAAAACTATGCTTCTTTTTTGAGTCTACATTTTCCAATATTTTTTTGCAACTTCCCGCACTCTTTCTATTGCCGGATGTGGTTGTTGTTCCGCCCTCAATCTGTTTTCCATTTTTTCTGAAAGATGTGAAGGAAATCCCGCATAGAGGTTAGCGGACACCAACTCTGTTAAAACTGAAAAAACACCCTCCTTCAACCCCGTCAAATCATAACCTCCTTCTAGCGATACCAGGACCTTACCCTCACTATATTCATCGGCTATTTCCATTAATATTTTTGTCATATAGCCATATCCAGAATGTGTTAGACGCATTGAACTTATTGCATCGGCATGGTACGCATCAAATCCTGCGGAAATAATAATAAGTTCCGGTTTGTACTGTTCACCAATCGGTCTGATCAGGCTGTTAAAAATATTAGCATATTCAAAATCACCCTGACCGCCGGGTAAAGGTATATTTATTGTATACCCCTCCCCTTTACCCATGCCGGTTTCATGGAATGGTCCGGTACCAGGATAAAGTGGTGACTGGTGGATCGAAATATAAAGTACCTCGTCGCTTTCATAAAAACTGTTTTGCGTACCATTTCCATGGTGTACATCCCAATCAACAATCAATATCCGTTTTAATCCATGTTTTTTTATCGCATAATGAGCGGCAATCGCCACATTATTAAACAGACAAAAACCCATGGATCTGCCCCTTTCCGCATGGTGCCCAGGTGGTCTAACCAACGCAAAACAATTATCTATCTCTTTTTTTAACATTAGGTCCACACCCATATTCAAAGCCCCGACAGCGCGACAGGCCGCATCATAACTCTTCGCTGATGTTATGGTGTCGGGATCCAGGGCAGAATATTTTTTACCAGAAGTTTCGGCAACAGATCTTATCAACACATCAGAGTGATTATAGCAAAGCGTTTCTCTGTTTGTTTTTGAAAAGGAGGGCTCCAGAAACATGTTTTTTTCCGGTAGGTCGTCAATTGCCCCAAAAAGAGTTTTTGCCCTGTCCGGAGATTCCGGATGCGTAAAACCAGGATCATGGGATATAAAAAGTTTATCCCTGAAAATTGCCGTTTTTTTCATCAGCCGCCTCTCCTCTATTATTGTGGTGTTTAAATCAATGTCATTAACTTTTAAGTTTGAGTACTGTTCCAACTTTGTCCGGGGGACGCCATAAACCCGTCCATGGGAGCTTTGTCTGCAGACACCCCCAACCAAGGTCAAAACAATCCTTTACATATCACTTTGTTATTAAGGTAATATAATTAACCCAAAGTTTAGGTACATGGTATCTCCTATACTTAAACCAATCCGCTTGGTAAATCTTATTATAATTTTATAATATCTCGCAGTACCTCGAACTCCTCCTTGTTGTAAGATAATTTTTTAAGAAAAACGATGGGTTGTGGTAGTTAGTGCAGACATTGAAATAACCTTTTTCAAGCGGGCACAATTTATTACAACAAAACTGTCATTTATGGGAATACATCAAATATGTGTATATAAAAAAAGCGCAATTTCAATATTGTTTGAAATTGCGCCGATAAAAAAAATATCTTTTTTTACATGGGAACAATAAGTTTATTAGTCTCCTCGTTCCAGGTAACAACAACGTACCAAATGATCATTAATGCGCCTATCAAAAGCAGCGTAACACCATAACCACCCAAAACATCTGGTAAATAGATAGAAGAACCCAAGACCCCATCCGCCTCAAACTCTTGATCCTTAAACCAAGACGTCATAATAGAAGAAGTTATACCAAAAAAAGGTACTACTATCATGAGTTTTACCTGGCCTTCACCAACACGCCAGAGAGTTCCTGAACCACATCCGCCGGCAAACATTGCCCCCAGACCAAAAATAAATCCTCCGATAATACCAGCAATACCAAAAGTTCCGCGAACATAGTTTGCCGCGGCCAAAACAGGTTCACCCTCCGCTCGAACCGGTACCGCATATTTTAAAACAGCTGCTCCGACGGCAACAATAAAAATTGAAAGCATCACGGATTTGGCTAGGGTACAATCCCCCGTCATATGTGGTTCTCTAAAACCCTGAACCATGCACCATCGTCCCCTCTGCATGGTGTAACCAAGGCACGCTGCTAAAATTATAATACCGCTTAACGAGGCAACATAATCATTATCTTCGTTACCTGCATATAGGTATGCTCCATATACAAGTAAAACTATTCCTATAACCGCAAATAAATAGACGATACCCGCCGGAAAAGTGAATGTGCGGGATCCACCGTCACCCCAGGTTATGTGTTCCATCTCCAGGTAAAGCAGCTTCAGACCGAGGATTACACCAAAAACCAAACCTAGCCACATGGTAAAACCGTTTGCAGCAAGATTACCGATGGCGTTATAAAAACCGCCAACATTACAACCACCTGCCAGGGTTGCTCCAATTCCCATTAATATACCAGCAATAACAGCCTTCAACATTTCTCGATATGGAGGAATTCGCAAGGCAAAATCTTTGCCAAGGCAGGCTGAAACAAAAGCACCACCAACAAAGCCAATACCAATTACAGATCCTGAATTCAAAAATATGGAACGAGGTGCTTCATCGTAATATGCAAAAACACCGTTTTCTGCGCCAATAAGGGTTGTAATACCATACATAATCCAGTCACCCCAATTTCTAATAGCACCCACAGCTCCCCAAGGTCTCCACCAGGCCATTATCATAACGGAAAAAAAAGCTACTATGACACCGGTAATATAGGGGTTCCACTCCTTCTCACACAATAGATTAAAAATTTCTTTAACCTTGTTTTTGAAAACAGATTCTTCACTCATTGTCTTTCTCCTGGTTTGAATAAATAAACCCTAGTGTCTGTCCGGAAATGCTATATTTCGAAGTTTACGCTATTTAACTTAAATCAGAACTTTCGAAAATTTTACCACAGGCAACAACTGATATCTCAATGTCTCAACCCTCTCTTTATTAGAGGAAAAAATTTAGAGAACAACGAAGAATCGGGGTAAAATAGCCAATTCCGGATTGACACTACCTAACTTTGACCCGCGTAACACGCGAAATAATTTCTTTAGGATCTTGTTCGAGAAGATGTTTTTTAAATTCTTGGTTTTTTCGAAAAGACTGAAACTAAGCATAAAAATAAATTCTCATACAAAATTCTGTATATATCCGGTATCAATAAAGATTGATGTACAAAACACCTAACATGCTAACAATACATACAAAGTGATTTATTCAATCCCCAAAAGTGGTGAAAACAGGAAAAACTATGTTCCGTCTGTAAGACACAACTATCTAGTGGTTTACAAAGAACGCATTTTTCTTTTGTTATAATCTAATTTGGATATTAAACGTGGTGACAGTTCTATATCCAGTTTAAATTACTTTTTCTTTCTTGTTTTCCACCCTTTTAAAAAATAATTTAATTTTT
>CAZQOD010000115.1:0-10413 GCA_964594945.1 uncultured Desulfopila sp. | reverse complement strand
CACAGCCACAACGAACAATGAAAGCGACTCAAAAGTGAAACCACTTTCATATAAAGATCAGATAGTATTCGTCTTTGAAAAATTGTTTACACACGGGAGTGCATCGTGAAATTACAGGGGAAATTTGTGATTGCCATCGGCGCCATACTCCTTCTCTTTTACAGCCTTCTCCTCCTCTATTCCTCCCGCCAACAACATGATCTTATCTATGGTCAAGCCAAGCAACAGGCGCGAATGTTGTACAAACAGATTCTTCTCACCCGTAAGTGGGTGGCGGATCATAATGGTCTTTATCTGATCAAAAGTGAAAATGCCGGGCCAAACCCCTTTCTGGATGAACCGCTTATTCGTGATATCGATGGTCAAGTTTATGTTAAAAGAAATCCGGCCATGGTGACCCGTGAATTATCCGAATATGCGGCGGAAAACGATTGGTGCAGATTTCGCGTGACCAGCCTCAAATATATTAATCCTGCCAACCGGCCGGATAGATTCGAGCGTGCCAGCCTTCGCACAATTGAAAGGGACAGCCTCAAGGAAGTGGTTTCCATTGAAAGGCATGGAGGACAGCATATATTGCGCTATATAGCCCCGCTTCTGATCAAGAAATCCTGTCTTAGTTGCCATGCCAAACAGGGATATCGCCTAGGGGATATCAGGGGTGGCTTGAGTATTACAATACCCATTAGTTGGGCGGATAAAATGATTGCCGATAATAACCGCTCGATTGTTATTTATGGTTTGCTCTCCATAACATTTGTGACGGTAACGCTGATGTTGCTTTTTTCAACTCTTGTCTCCCGGCCTTTGGCCGAGCTGACCGCCAGTATGAACAGGTATCCGAACGAGCCGGTGCCCAAACCCAGACATAAAATCGTCAAAGATGAAATTGATACCATCAGTGACACTTTTTATGAATTAAGCTGTCGCCTGGATGCATCCAGGGCAACCCTTGAACAAACGGAGAAACGGGCCTTCCAAAATGAGAAGATGGCTGCATTTGGTCTTTTCACCGCAGGAATTGCCCATGAAGTCAATAATCCGTTGGGTGGTTTGCTCAATTGTGTCAAGGCATTAAAGGAGGAACCGGATAACTCCCAGCTTCTTGAGCGCTATCTTCCCCTGCTGGATAAGGGACTTGGCCGTATTGAACACACCATGCAACAGCTCCTGCATTTTAGTCGTAATGCGCCCCTTTTGAATTTGGCGCAAATAGATGTGGATCAAATTATCAGGGATTGTTTTGAACTGCTCAGTTATCGGTTGCGTGCTGTGGACTTGACTTTTGTCCTCACCCTTAAGGAAAAGTATTACGTCGATGTTGAGGCCCTGCAGCAGACCATCGTTAATATAGGTCTTAACGCTATTCAAGCCATGGGTGAAGACGGGGGAACTCTTTTGGTGCGCAGTAAGGTGGTGGACGATTTTATTTCGATAGAAATTGAGGATACCGGTCCCGGTATCCCCCCTGAAATACGCGATAAAATATTTGATCCGTTTTTTACAACAAAGGATGTGGGGGTGGGGACCGGGCTTGGTCTCACCGTGAGTTACGCGCAGGTTGAAAAAATGGGAGGCACATTGAGTGTTGACAGCAGCCCCGGTTTAGGCGCCATCTTCACCATAACCTTGCCCGCAGCCTTGCAGCCGCAGACATGATTATTTATCTATTATTACAATGGAACCATGCGTAGAATACTGCTTGTTGAAGATGATGAAATAATGCGAATCACCATTATGGATCGACTCCTGAAAGAAGAGTGGGAAGTGGAGGCGGTTGTTAATGGGACGGAGGCCCTGCAACGGGTGAAGGAGTCCGGCTATCACCTTATTATCTCGGATATTCGGATGCCGGGTGTTGACGGTATGGAATTACTTAACAAAGTACGGGATATATCTCCTTTTACCGATATGTTTATGATGACAGCCTATGGTAGTGTCGACGATGCAATCAGTTGTTTAAAGACGGGCGCGGTCGATTATATTTTAAAACCGTTTGATCTGGATGATCTCGTCATCCGCATCAATCGTATTTTTGAAATGCAGTCCATCAGGGCGCGTTGCGAATCCCTGGAAGACTGTTGCCGGCAGACCAAACAGAAAATAATTGGTAACAGCCCGGCCATAAAGAAAATATTCCACCTGATTGACCAGGTCGGTCCCAGTGAATCCACGGTGTTGATAACCGGGGAGTCAGGGACAGGAAAGGAGCTGGTGGCGGAGGCCCTGCATCTTGCAGGCAACCGCAAGGAAGCTCCCTATATTCGGGTGAATTGTGCGGCTATTCCCGACGGGCTGATAGAGTCGGAGTTATTTGGTCACGAGAAGGGTGCTTTCACCGGTGCCGGCACGAAAAGATCGGGTCGTTTCGAAATGGCCAACGGCGGTACCCTATTACTTGATGAAATTGGTGATATGCCCCTTGCCTTACAGGCAAAACTGCTGCGAATACTGCAGGAAGGAGAGTGCGAACGGGTGGGGGGCAGTCAAACGATTAAACTTAACGTCCGTGTACTCTGTTCGACGGCAAAAGATTTGCGTGAGGAGGTGAAGGCGGGGCGATTTCGCCAGGATTTACTGTATAGAATTTCAGTGATCCCCCTGGTTATGCCGCCTCTTCGTGACAGGAAAGAAGATATTGTATTGCTGGTCAATCATTTTCTCCAGGAGTTTAGTAATAAACGTGGTGTCCTGCTGTCCCTGTCCCCTGAGGCGATACAACTCCTGTTGCAATATGATTTTCCGGGTAATGTGCGGGAGCTGAAAAATATTATCGAACGGGCCTCGGTTCTCGCTCCGGAACCGACCATAACGCCGGAAGATCTCACCGGAGATATTAAACGGGTCGACGCTCCGGCAAGTGGTAATGGACCAATTGGGCTCAGTGCGGCACTTGCCGAGACGGAGAAGACATGTGTTCTCAATGCCCTGGCAATAACCAATGGAAATAGAACCAAGGCTGCGGAACTACTGGGTATCAGCAGAAAGAATCTTTGGGAAAAGATGAAGTTGCATCATATCGAGATGTGATTGTTTCATTAACAAATGGCTTAAGCTTGATCTATTTTGCAGGTTGACGCAGTCGAGTCCCATATATTTAACAGTACGTTTAGCCGGTGTCTGTCCATGGATGAGTAATTTTGCACTAAATCCGAGACGCTTGATGAATTTAACCACAGGCATATATGCAATATCTCGATGTCTCGTACCTCGCTTTATCGGAGGATTAAATTTTGAAAGCAACGAAGAGTTAGGGGGGATGGCCATTTATAGACAGACACTAGTAGACAGTGTTCCCCGGACAAGGTCGGAATAGAACTTAAACCTCAGGTTGGTGATTATTGAATACGGATTAATAAGATTGTCGAGAAATTTCTTCTCCATAACAAGTTGTTCTTGACTACTTAGGTTGTCTGAATTATGTAAATGCCAACAAAATATATGTTATTTATTTGTAATGCGAGGGTGGCGGAACTGGTAGACGCACCAGACTTAGGATCTGGCGCCTTGCGGTGTGGGGGTTCGACTCCCCCCTCTCGCACCAAACAGAAGAACCTGAAACTTTTTAAAAGCTTCAGGTTCTTTTTTTGTTTCTGCTGTTAAACCTTAAGTTAATGACATTGATTTCTAACGCAGACAAGCTGCAAGTAAGTGCCTTGTTTCTGTTACTAATATCCGAGTTTTTATGGTCTATTATTTCTTGTTTTTTTTATAGTTTTTACGGAGTAAGGCATTAATCTTCGTCGGCTGAGTATGAACTTAAAACTTGTTGATTGCAAAATTCAGGAATTATATTTAGGTGAAAAGATAAAACAACATTACCCCAACTCCTGAGAAACACGAGTTAAAGAGTTGAGCAAGGGCACAAATATACTTGACAAAGGAATACCTGTCACCATATTATAGGCCGTTTCAGTGGTGCTGGTTTTGTTTTTGTTCGCCGTTTACCCCCGCCGTGGACAGGGTGGTCGGGGTGGTGCTATTGTAATGGATTGTTGTCTTCCTCAAGGGGCACTGGACTGAGTCTCGAATTATTTTCCCGTTTATTGGGCGGAGTCCCTCGGAGTAAGAAGGCCGGGGTCGATTTGGGGTGGTACTTAACTTAATTGAAAGGATGGATTCGATGGATGTCATTGTAGAAGAGATCGGTGCTCTTACAAAAAAAATCACTGTTACATTACCTGAGGATAAGGTTCAGGAAAAATTAAAAAAGGCCTATGATAAGTTGAAAAAAGAAGTGAAGATGAAGGGGTTTCGGCGGGGTAAGGTGCCCGCCTCCATAATCAAAAAGTCTTATAAACCCCAAGTTGAAGGAGAGATAAGCGAAAAACTGGTACAGGATAATTATTTTGATGCAGTTGAAAAAAAGGGTATAGATCCGATTGTTCATCCCGATATAAAAAGTGTAAAATTCAATGAGGACGGGACATTTACCTTCGTAGCCGAGGTGGATGTACGTCCTGAGTTTGAACTGGCGCAATATAAAGATCTGGAAGTTGAGAAAGAAGATATTTCGGTGAGCGAAGAAGATGTGCAGTCTGAGCTGGAAAAATTGCGGAAATCCATGGCCGCACTTCGTTCCGTTAGCGATCGAGCCGCTGAGGATGGTGATATTATCGTGGTCGATTTTCAAGGTTACCATGAAGGCGAGTTAATGGAGCAGGTGAAGAGTGAAAATTATTCTGTCGATGTCGGTTCTGGTAATATGGGGCTGGAATTTGAAGAAAAGCTCGTTGGCATGAGAAAGGGCGAAGAAAAAACCCATGAAGTTGATTTTCCGGAGGCCCATCCAAACCCCATTCTCAAGGGAAAAAAGGTAGAGTTCAGGGTTAAGGTTAAGGATATCAAGGAGCGGGTGTTGGCCGAACTTGACGATGAATTCGCCAAAGATGTTGATGAAAAATTCGCGACCCTGGACGCCTTGAAAGAATCCATTGTTGAGCGTGTTAGCAAAGAACGCGAAGAGAAGGAAGAGGCGGTTATCACCGATAAAGTTATGCAGAAATTGCTGGACAGTCACGATTTTGAAGTGCCGAAAAGATTGGTGGCCTTTGAAATTGAGCAGATGATTAAACATACTGAAAAGCAGTTTGAACAAAACGGCATGAGTTTGGAGGTGGCTGGCCTTAACCGGGAGAAACTCGCCGAGGAGAATAAGGAAATTGCCGCCAAAAGGGTAAGAGGAGATTTTATCCTCAAAAAAATTGCCGAGGTTGAAGAATTGCAGGTGGTTGAAGAAGACCTGGAGCGTGGTTTCAAACGTATAGGCGATATGTATAATATGTCCGTTGCCCAGGTGAAGGAATATTTCCAGAGTCGTGACGATCTTCTCCCCTTTATGAACGAACTTCTCAATGAGAAAGTGTTGGCTTTTTTAAGGGAAAAAGCCGTTTTTGTGGCACCGGAAAAAAATAAAGATGATGCTGAAGAAACGGTGGCGACGGAAAACTAAGGAGAAGGTTGCATACAGTGGGAAAGGAATTATAGTGGGCATATGCGGTGGGGCTTCAATGGTCTGAATTTTTTTGGAAGTCAGCACCATTGCTGTCCTGCAAGGTGGGTTTACCGATTGCAGGATTTGAGTTATAGCCTATAAATATCGACTGCATAAGGCCCAGTGCTTTTTGCAGTCGAATCGTTTTCAGGAGTATGAACCATGAATTTAGTACCGATGGTTGTTGAACAGAGTCCCCGTGGTGAACGGGCTTATGATATTTATTCGCGCCTCTTAAAGGAACGTATTATTTTCCTGGGTTCCGGAGTAAATGATGAGGTAGCCAATGTCATTGTGGCCCAACTTCTATTTCTTGAGGCGGAGGATCCGGAAAAGGATATTACGTTCTATATTAATTCCCCGGGCGGTTCTGTTACCGCTGGTATGGCAATTTATGATACCATGCAATATGTGAAATGTGATATTGCCACCCTTTGCATGGGACAGGCCGCGTCAATGGGCGCTTTTCTCCTGGCCGCCGGTGCTGAAGGGAAAAGATATTCGTTGCCTAATGCCAGGATAATGATCCACCAGCCCATGGGTGGATTCCAGGGCCAGGCCACCGATATTGATATCCACGCAAAGGAGATTCTCCGTCTCAAAGATGATCTGAATCGTTTGCTGGCCCATCACACCAAACAGAGTTTTGAAAAAATAAGTGCCGATACCGAACGCGACTTCTTTATGGGGGGAGATGAAGCCAGGGAGTATGGTATAATAGACAAGGTGCTTGTGAACAGAGAAGAGTTGGCTGGGGAAGAAAAAAATGGATGATGTAAACGATAACGGGCTTGAATGTAATTGTTCTTTTTGCGGCAAACGTCAGGAGGACGTGGAAAAACTGATAGCCGGTCCCGATGTGTATATCTGTGACGAATGTATTGATCTCTGTAATGAAATTGTTCAGGACCAGGATGTTTCTGATCTGGTAGAGATTGAGGAAGAGCAGCCCACCTCTTTGAAACCGGTCGAAATTAACAGACATCTCGATGATTATGTAATCGGTCAGGAATATGCCAAGAAGGTCCTGTCGGTGGCGGTACATAATCACTACAAAAGAATTGATGCCCCCCTCGACGATGATGTCGTTGAGTTGCAGAAATCAAATATTATCCTGATTGGTCCCACCGGTTCCGGGAAAACCCTGGTGGCTCAGACTTTGGCGAAGATCCTTAATGTGCCTTTCTGTATGGCCGATGCCACTACTTTGACCGAAGCCGGATATGTTGGAGAAGATGTTGAAAATATACTGGTGAACCTTCTCCAGGCCGCCGATTATGATGTGGAACGTGCCCAGCGCGGCATTATTTATATTGATGAAATTGATAAGATAGCACGGAAGGCCGACAGTCCCTCCCTGACAAGGGACGTCTCCGGTGAGGGTGTGCAGCAGGCCCTGCTTAAAATTATCGAAGGTACAAATGCCTCCATACCCCCCAAGGGGGGACGGAAACATCCCCAGCAGGAATTGGTTCAGATTGATACCACAAATATTCTTTTTATCTGCGGGGGAGCTTTTGTTGGTTTGGATAAGGTCGTCAGCAGGCGTCAGGGCAAAAAATCCATCGGTTTCGGCGCCAAAGTTACGGGGGGGGATAAAAAGAAACTGGGTCAACTTCTGAAGTCGGTGCAACCCGAAGATTTGTTGAAGTTCGGCCTGATTCCCGAGCTCGTGGGGAGACTGCCGGTTATTGCCACCATGGAGGAGCTGACGGAAGAGGATCTTATCCGGATTATGAAAGAACCTAAAAATGCGCTCACCAAGCAGTATCAGAAATTGTTTGAATTTGATGGTATAAGTTTGAAATTTACCGAGGGCGCCTTGGTGGCTATCGCCCAAAAAGCGCTTGAAAGAAAATCGGGGGCAAGGGGCCTACGCTCCGTGATGGAGGTGGCCATGTTGGATGTGATGTATGATCTGCCCTCCAAGACCGGGGTTCAGGAATGCGTTATTAACGAGCAGGTGATTACTAAGGGTGATTACCCTGTAATTCTCTATGATGGTCAGTCTGACGAAAAATTGCTTACTGCGTAGGTCGAGGTGTTTTTTGGTCGGGGTTCTTTGTTTATTAATGCCTTACACCATAAAACCTGTAAAGAAAAACAAGAAAATAAAGGTAATGTTCAACTTAACTGGTTCATAACAGAAACAAGGCACTTATTTGCAGCTTGTCTGCGTTGGAAGTTTAAAATTATTTTTACGATCGACGAATAATATATATTTAGTGTCTGCCTGGAGATCGATTTTAAGGCGGATAGCGCAGGTTTTGAAATATCGCGTCTGCGGATGGGCACTAACTACATAAAATATATCTTCTCATTTTCTGCGTGCAAGATTGAGGTTTTAAAATAATGCTCGGAGGAAGATGTATACTCCGTTATTACTTCGGTGAGAAAGTTTGTACGTATTGTTTTATTGAAAGGAGATTTCGTGACAAAACTGTACCCCTTGATGCCACTTCGGGATATTGTTATTTTCCCTCATATGGTTGCCCCTTTGGTTGTTGGTAGAACAAAGTCCGTGCGGGCCCTTGAGGATGCCATGGATAAAAAGACGAAAATTCTCCTGGTAACCCAGCGAGAATCGACCGTTGATGATCCCCAGAACAACGATCTATACGGTTATGGTACCCTGGCCACCGTCATGCAGTTACTGCGTTTGCCGGATGGGACAATCAAGGCCCTGGTTGAGGGTAAATCACGTGCAAAAATAGTATCTTATGTGCCACATGATAATTTTATGCAGGCCGAAGTCGAGGAGAGAACCGACGATATACAGCCAACAAATTTACTGATCGCCCTGGAAAGGGAACTACGTAAATATTTTAATCAATTTGCCACTAATAATAAGAAAATTGCCAAAGAGGTCTTAAAGTCGGTTAAAAGTATCGATGATCCTTTTAAACTGTTAAATGTTATCTGCGCCCATCTTCCCCTTAAGAGCAAAGAAAAACAGAAAATCATGGAGCAGGAACCGTTTGCGGCCAGGATGGAAACGGTCCTTGAGGTTCTCAACCGAGAGATAGAACTTGCCGAGCTTGAAAAAAAGATAAACGCCAAGGTGAAGATGCGCATGGGAAAAACCCAGCGGGATTATTATCTTGGTGAAAAAGTAAGGGAGATCCAGTCGGAGATAGGTCAGAATCAGAACGGTCTGGATGAACTGGGGGAACTAGAAGAGTCTCTGAAAAAGAAAAAGATGCCTGTTCTCGCCCTGGAAAAGGCGATGAAGGAGTTTAAAAAACTTAAAAGTATGCCGCCGATGTCTGCGGAGACAACGGTGGTAAGGAATTATATTGATTGTATAATCAGCCTGCCCTGGGACAAAAAAAGCCGCTCGAAAATAGATATTAACCGGGCAGAGAAGATCCTGGATGAGGATCATTTCGGCCTGGTAAAACCCAAGGAACGTATTCTGGAATACCTGGCTGTGCAGGCCCAGGTGAAGAAGATAAAGGGTCCTATCCTTTGCCTGGTTGGTCCGCCGGGGGTTGGGAAAACGTCAATTTGTAAATCGATTGGCAGGGCCATGGGTCGAAAATTTGCCCGTTTGTCGCTGGGTGGAGTACGGGATGAGGCGGAAATACGTGGTCATAGGCGTACCTATATTGGCGCAATGCCCGGCAAAATTATCCAGGCGATGCAGAAGGTAAATGTTGCCAATCCCGTGTTTTGTCTTGATGAAGTGGATAAAATGTCGATGGACTTTCGTGGTGATCCTTCTTCGGCCCTGTTGGAGGTTCTCGACCCTGAACAAAATGTTGCCTTCAATGATCATTATCTTGATATTGATTACGACCTGTCCCAGGTTTTCTTCATTACCACGGCAAATAATCTCCACGGTATCCCCGTACCGTTGCAGGACAGGATGGAGATTATTCAGATAAGCGGCTACACGGAAGAGGATAAATTGCAGATTGCCCAGGGCTATTTAATTCCTAAACAGCTTGAGGAAAACGGTTTTAAAACCGGTGATATAAATCTTACATCGGGTGCTGTTCTTGAGGTAATTCGTCGTTATACCAGGGAGGCAGGGGTGAGAAACCTTGAAAGAATAATAGCCTCTCTTTGTAGGAAAATTGCGCGACAGCGGCTTAAGACAAACGATAAGAAGAAAAAATACAGGGTGGGCGCCCAGTCGGTACTGAAATATCTCGGTACCCCGAAATTTCGTTACGGGCTGGCCGAAGAAAACGATAAGATTGGTCTTACCACCGGGTTGGCCTGGACCGAGGTTGGTGGAGAATTATTGCAGATCGAGGCCACCCTGATGACTGGAACCGGCAAATTGATTATCACCGGTAAACTCGGTGATGTTATGCAGGAATCAGCCCAGGCAGCTCTGAGTTACGTCCGTTCACGTTCAAAACTCTTGGGGCTTGATGATGATTTTTATCAAAAACTCGATATACATATTCATGTTCCCGAGGGCGCCATCCCCAAAGATGGGCCGTCGGCCGGTATAACCATTGCCACCACCCTTGTCTCTGCTCTTATGAAAATCCCGGTAAGACATAATATGGCCATGACCGGCGAAATAACCCTGCGGGGACGTGTACTCCCCATTGGTGGACTGACCGAAAAACTCCTCGCTGCCAAAAGGGGGAATATAACCCATGTCCTTATACCGGAGGATAACGCGCGTAATTTAAAAGACGTGCCTGTAAAGATACGAAAATCTTTGCATATTGACACGGTTGCACATATGGACGATGTCCTTCGTCATGCCCTGGTTACAAATGGGGATGGTTTACTGCTGTCAAAACAGTAACTCGTTGAAATATTGGTAAAATATTATTGATTTTGCTATATTTCCCCCTGGGGATGATTTTGCTTGACGTAGCAGGGTGAAATTGGTAAACAATCCTTCACGATTGATTGAGACGGGCGACTAGCTCAGTTGGGAGAGCATCGGCCTT
>CAZQOD010000114.1:0-10508 GCA_964594945.1 uncultured Desulfopila sp. | reverse complement strand
AGTTTATGGATCAACGGATATAAAAAACAGTGTTATTCCCGCTTGCAGATGACCCTTCAATATACAAAATAACCTTCCTGACAATAAAATTTCCCCGCAGGTCTATCTGCCACGGCCCATGATCATTTTCCGAAGGGAGGCGAAAACGGATACGATCAAAGGTATACGGCTCGTAGTCATAAAACGATTCCGGCCTACCCCCCACTCGATGCCCCTCGGACCAGTGGTCGCCTATCCGCAACTTGGCCCCTCCCTTTCCCATTTTGCTCTTTGCCACCAACACAACCTTTTGCAGATCAACCTTGCGAAGGTCGACCCAGGGATACTGTGCCCGCATGGTCTTCTTTAACAACAGAGTAGACTTCTCGCCCCTGTATGCTCTCACATGTGTATCACAAAAATCAAGGACATATTTTTCCGTCGCAGCAAGCAAATTGCTAGGAAATGCAATACCTAGTAAAACCATAGCAAACATTGCCGTGAGAATAATCTTTCTTTTCATTCCTCTACATTCACTACTATCCATTTTTAATAAATTTTCGGACATTCTCATTTTCCTCCTTAAAATAGGTTGTGGTTTATGGTTTCACCTTTGTTGACCACGATAAAAAAGGAAAAACATTTTGTCAGTGGACAGCGGGTGACATCACGTATATTTCGACAGATGTCGACCCGATGTCGGGGAAAAATGAGGCTTGAGTCTTGCAACCGCCTGCTTCACTGGCGATATAAGAAAACAGAACAAATGGTACTAATTCTAAAGGATAAATTGAAAAAATTAATGGGGCCGGTAACCTGAAAATATTATTGCGGGGAGGATAATTTTTGTCGGAGCCCGTCAGCAAGACCACTGAAACGGACAATATTAAGGGACAGCGCCAGGGAAAACATCTCTTTTGAGGCGACAATTTTTACATGTTCTTTTGCGCGGGTAACTGCGGTGTATACCAGTTGTCGGCTTAAAATCTTATTTTCTTCCCTGGGTAACACCACTACAACTTCATTAAACTCTGAACCCTGACTTTTATGGATAGTCATGGCAAAGGCAGTTTGACAACCGAGCAACCGCCGGGGTGAATAACTGCGCAAGGTATTGTCCGCTTTTTCAAACCAGACTTTTAAGTCTCCGCTTTTTTTATCCGCCAGACAGATACCAATATCCCCGTTAAAAAGTTTAAGACCATAATCATTGCTGTTTACCATAACGGGTCTGCCGGGATACCAACCACCAGACTTGCAGAAAAAACCCCGTCTTGCCAGGGAAAGTTCAACTCTTTTATTGATGCCGTCCACACCACTCCACCCCTGTCGCACGGCGCACAGGACCTGAAATTTACCAAACAACCTAAATAAATCGTAAATATCATCATGATCTGTTTGCAGAACCGCTTCCATATATTCCGCGTAACGATCGACCATATATGTAATTAAATCATCCTCAAGTAATGTTATATTTTTCACCGACATATCGGTCAGTATACCCCAGGCGCGATCAGTATCAGCCCGATTAATACTCTCAGCAAACATTTTAATGGCCGCATCAAAACGGTATGTCTTTTGTAACCTGACGCTATTTTCCGGCAGACTCTCCAGCAGATCGACAAAAACTGCGCCGGACTCGACGGAGGCAAGCTGATTCTGATCACCCAGAAGGATCAGCTTGGAATTGGGTTTTAATCCATCCATCAATTTACTCATCAGGGCCAGATCCACCATGGACGCCTCATCGACCACAACCACATCCCAGGCCAACGGCCTTGACCTGTTATGAAGGAATTGAGGAGAATTTCCACGTACCCCCAGCAAACGGTGCAATGTTTTCGCCTCCGCGGCAATCTCTCGTATATATTCACCATGCAACTGCATTGTCGCCAAACTGTTTAATACAGATTCCCGTAATCTCATGGCCGCCTTACCGGTTGGCGCGGCCAGAACAATTTTTAGATCATGACCCAACTGCTCCAGCAAAAGAACCAGAATTTTCAAAACAGTGGTCGTCTTACCTGTACCTGGTCCACCGGCAATAATGGTCAGCGATTTATTCAGGGCCATTTCCGCCGCCCACTCTTGCAGATCAATCTCCCCCGCAACGCTTTGTTCGCCGTCTGCAGCGATCGGAGCCACGGTAATAGGTGGAAGGGGACGGGCAACCATTTCTGTGATCTGTTCTACAAGTCTGTTTTCATAAAAGAAAAGCCTGTGTGGATATAATCTACCGCGGTGAACGACCAGGGGGCTCAGGCTTCCTGTGGAAACAAGATCAACCGTCAATAAAAAGCGTACATCTTCATCCCCCAGGGGTAAACAGCTATGTCCCTCTTCCATCGCTGTAAAAAGACCGGCAAGCAACCACCGTAAACGCTCCCGCTCCGACCCGGATAAGCGTACCCGACGAATTAAAAAATCGATAAGATAATGGCCTAAAAATGAAAAAGAATCCGTAATCATCTTCACATCAGCCCCCAATCGATTTATCAAGTGTTGACAAAGTCGTATAATCGGGCAGGACGGCATAGATACCGTTACCGGGAGATGCCGAAGACATACCCCTTAAAAAGAGATACAGTACGCCGCCGAAATGGGTTTCATAGCTGTAATCCAGTACCAGGTTGGAAAGATGTCGATGGAGTACCAAGGTATAAATCCAATATTGGAGCCCGTAATTATGGGACTGCATAGCCGCAACAAGAGCTGCATGGCCATAATCGACCATGTTATCACCTAAATAATTTGTTTTATAATCAATTATATAGTATTTCTCTCCATATTGACAAACCAGGTCTACAAAACCCGTCAAATAACCTTTCATCACCCTCTGTTCCAGGGGCGTCACACTGGGTTCACCACGTAGTATTCTATTTATCACGGCCGTATCCAGTCGCCCGAGATGAAAATAAAAATCCATCTCTTTTAAACATTTTCCCTCGGGGATGGCGGCCAGGGTAAAAACGGAATCTTCCCCCCCATCACTCTCCCTGGCAGGCAACGGGGTTGACACTACTATTTTCAACAATCTTCTTACCTGCTCCGTTTCCGCATCCACTCCATAATGGCTGCATTTTTCTCTAAGCAGTTCTTCAAAGTCATCCCCCCTAGCGATGGCGGCAAAGGGCAGACTCTCCAATATATCATGAATGACATTACCAAAACCCGCCCCCATCGGAAGGTCAACCACCGGAATGGATGGAGAATCGCCCTCTGTCCCCGGCTTAAAAGAATGTTCAAACTCATATTCACCCAAGGCGGCCATTGCAGAATAACTGGACATCTGCCAATCCGTACGCAGGGATCGTCCCGATTCAGGCATCGGCTGTAAAAGTTCTATCTTCTTCTCAGATACGGGATGTTCGGGGTACTGGTTAAGGGAGATTTCCATAAAATATACTCCGTCAGCCCCGGCCCGTTCCTCAAGACATCGATACTGTTCTTCGGCTGTAACATTTCCATGCGGAAAAAGCAGGTAACCAAGGGAAGAGTGAAAAGAATCGGACGAAAAACCATGCGCCTTTACATCCGCCCACATAATATAACAACGCATACGGGCACGGGTCAGGGCAACGTAGAGTAAGCGCAGCTCTTCCGCCATGGCTTCATCCAGCGCCCTGTTACGATTTTCTTCAAACCTTTCGGAACCCAGATCAATTATTGATTGATGTTGATTATCATAACAGGAAATCTGATGTTTCTCCCCACGCAATCTATTGGAATAACGCCAGAGCAGAGGACAAAAAACAACGGGATATTCCATACCTTTTGCACCGTGCACGGTAACTATCCGCACAGCGTCTTCATCGCTTTCCAGCAATAATTCAATATGTTCGCCCCGCCGGTTATCCGCCATCATTTGCTGAAACCACTGTAATATCCGGCTCGGTCCGTAATATTCCTCCTCTTCCTGTTCCTGAACAAGCTCGAGAAGATGTTGAATATTGACAATACTCCTTTCGGCCCGTTGCCTTTCGGCAAGTGTAATAAACACATTTTCCTGCACCAACAATTTATCCATCATCACCAAAAAGCCACGTTCCTGCCAAAGACGATTATATTCAAGAAAACGATCGTGCCATATGGCGAATTGCCTTTCATCTCGCCATAATTCATATAGTTGACTGCCGCTGAAACCGAACCAGGAAATTGTCATAGCACCCTTTACGAGCTCAATTTGCGACGGCGATGCAATGGCCTGAACAAGCCGTAACATCTCTGCGCACTCCCTGGTATGGAAGACTGATAAATTACCGGCCACCACCGCCGGAACAGCCATATCATCAAGGGCATCCTTGTAGGCCTGTCCCTGGACATGACTACGGACCAGGATAGCGATATCACTTGCCCTAAGCGAGCTTTTGCAATCACTCTGCAAAATTTCCGAGTTCTCTCCGTTTAACAGACAACAAATTTCATGGACCACAAATTTAACTATTGCCGCCGACGCTTGCCCAAATGACCACCGGCCTTTCTTATCATCGCTATTTGCCGGCAGATAACAATACGCCATACCTGCTAGGGAACTACCACCACCACGCAAATCAACTTCTTCAGGCATCTTGGCGGCCTGGACAGGATGATAGGGAAGAACCTCCTCCGGCAGAAAAAACGGATCCTTTCTAGCGCCGAAAAGACGATTTATCTCCTCGACAAGACATGGGTGGGAACGATAATTGGAAGCAAGTGTCAATAGTCTTGTCGCCGACTCCCTTGCCCTGAAGTAGGAATGGATATCGGCACCACGGAAGGAATAAATTGCCTGTTTAGGATCACCAATCAAATAGAGATAATGATCACCGTCATCGAAAATTCTAGAAAAAATTCGGTACTGGGCCGCGTCTGTATCTTGGAACTCATCTATCAATGCCGCTTTATAACGCGATGCCAACAACCGTCTCAAATCATGGCCGCCTTCACCTTCCAGGCTGCGATCCAGCCGAAGAATTAGGTCATTAAAGCCCATGGTACCCCGGCGTTCTAGACGTATAACAAGTTCTTTACGAAGGGTTTTGACAAGGCTACCTCGTACGTTAAGAGACAAGCCCCTGACGGCTGCGAGAAATTCCATAATTTCACGATCCGGCAGGGGCCAGGACGCCAGCAAGGCCTCTTTTTTGGCAACACCTCGAAACTTTTTACCATCGAGCTGATCCAAAAGACCCAAAAGGGATAACTGCTGCATATTTGCAGGTAGTTTATTAGTGTTATCTTCTAGAAAATTAGAGAGTTCCAGCCACCAATCATGAAAATTTTCGGCAAATTTCTTTTTAAAATAACCCTGGTTAACACCATCTTTAAAGAATCTATAGAGAGCACCGCCTTCCCCGGCAAACCATTCTTTCAAACGCAATACCGTTCTGTCAAGCCTTGCCAGAACAACATCCATTGGTTCGAGTGCGGGTTGGATCTGCCCTTCGTTCCGAAATGCGTCACTAACGGTCGCCAACAACTTTTCCGGTGTTGAAAATTCGGCCATAAGACAACTGCAGGGCAGTGGTGGCAAAGTATAAATGCGGGAACGCCAGAAATCATCGGCTACTTCTATTCTCACGTCATCAACATCCGCCACCAGTACCACATCAAAGAGCTGACCGCTTTCCAGGGCCTGCTCCGTCAACATTCGCTGACAAAAACCATGGATGGTAAATATACCCGCCCGGTCAATATCGAAAAAGGCTAACCGCAGCCGAGACAGGGCCAATTCCTTATCAGATATTTGTGCAGCCCAGGCAACCAGCGTTTCATCACCGCAGCTACCATTACAACCGGTGTCGTTAACATCAGCCATTAACAGGTTTCTCGCCTCAACGAGCCTGGCCCTAATGCGTGATTTCAATTCCTGGGTTGCGGCTTTGGTAAAAGTAACAATTAAAATTTCTTCTATATTCACCCCTAACTCCACGATTGCGCGGAGAACAAGCATTGCTATGGCATATGTTTTCCCGGTACCGGCGCCGGCCTCCACCAGGCTGACACCCTTTTCCATCACCATCCCCGTTATATCAAGATCAGTAAATTTTTTCTTACCCTTCATTACCATTACTCCAGATAACGGCCATAATGTCCCGACAATGGGATTCAAAATCAGTTGTCAAAAGGGTGGAGACGTCGTTGCAATTCCCGTAGAGAAGGACCCATTCCGGCTCATAACCCAGCTCCAATTTCTTCCGTAACGTGTCAACCGCTTTCGACATGGGTGATAAACGGGCCCGACTATTCCCCAGCTGTTTAACATATTGAAAGGCCGGTTCAACAAAGAACGTTGAAGGTTCACACGTTCCCAAAACGAAATGGGATATCATTTTTTCAAGATTCGGTTCCCGGCTAGCGGACCCTCTGAACAAGAACGTTCCTTCATCGGTAACAAGAGAGGTTAATGCAGTGGATGCCAGTCTGGTATGGACCAGATGGTGGAGCCAGGCAGTGAGCAGATCACTGCCCCGCAGTTTTCCGTGGTGAAAAAGCAGCACTCCATTTTCATATATATTTGTCAACAAACCATCGAGGAGAAATTTGCCTACGCATATATTAAAGGGCCGATCCGATAAACGATCACCCATTTCCTGATCACGAATACCTTTAATAAAAGGGGCGATCTCTTCTCTTTTCTTTTCAAAACCTATCCTTCCGGGGGCGCCAAGCGGCCATAACCCTTCTTCCTGCAAGCGATGCAAAAGATCTCCATGCCGTCCGCCCAGCTCCCAGGCTATCAGATCTTGTTCTATATAATATTTTCCCAGACCGACCGCTTGAAAAACCTCCCTCTCCCTGGGAAAATTTTCAAGCCCGTCTAAACCTATCCCCAATACTTTTCTAACAAACCACCGTTGTGGATTTTTAAAAAATGATACCAGATCCGCAAAAAAAACATTCTCAACACCCCGCTCCACTCGCCCCCGCCACCAGGGAGACGGAGAGACAGGACCCTTTTGCAGCATCGCCGCCGTCCGACAATAATAATCGTTATAACTAAAGAGAGAATTTTCTTCAGCCCGGCAAAAATATCTATGGTTAAACGGATGGAGCGGATGATAAACCACCATATCGTCAACACCATAATTATCGGCAAGAACTTCAAGGAATTCGGTAATCACCAATGATGGTTCAATTTTTTCGTTTGTCTTTATCGACCGACCGATAAAACTGAGATATAGATGGGAGCGGGCAGCGAGGATGGCTTCCAGAAATTGATAACGGTCATCTGCCCTTGGTAAACGGTCACCCCGGCGAAAAGTAAAGCCCATGATATCAAAGGTTGCATGGTTATCCGCCTTTGGAAAAACAGTATCGTTAAGACCAAGAATACAGATAACCTTAAATGGAATCGAACGCATGGGCAACATGGAACAAAAGGTCAATTGCCCCCGCAAAAAACCTGAACTGGAGCGCCTCTCCTGGCCGATGTGACTGAACCATTCACAAATCACTGCAAAATCAATGGGATGATCATCAAAGCCGTTATCTGATTCCCCCAGGTCAATAACCATGGCCCGTAGGGACAGCAGATTTTGATCATCTCCCCCGCCAAAGAGTTCACGTATATAGGCGAGTAAAATTTCCGACCATTCCAACAGGCTGTAACCCTTCTTAAAATCTTGATAGCCACGCTCAATAAGCTCAAGGTAACGACACAAACCGCCAAGTGGTTCGGCCCCCCTGCCCTCAATTTCAGTAAATGGGAACAAGCCGTCAACACACTCTTCCGAATCGATAAAACAACCCATCAGTAACCTGTCGAGCCCAGCTCTCCAGCTCGTCTCCGCAAATGGCGGCAAACCGGAATCCCCCCGTTGTTCAGGCGACAAACCCCAGCGGATCCCCACCTTAACTATCCAACTTCGCAAAATATCAACATCAGAGGCAGTTAACTGAAAATTTGGATAAACTTCAGGTTGTGCCAATAGTTCCAATAATTCACTCCAACCAAACCGCCCTTTGAAAAGATGCAAAAAAGTAAGAAACGTGTTGATTATGCGATTGTTTCTCTGCACACTGCGATCGGCAATGGAGTATTGAATATCGGCAAACAGGGCCGGTATCAAAGGGGCATATTCCTGGATATCGGGGGCCATTACAACAATATCCCTGAGGGCAAGGTCTGCATCGCCATGCAATAACCCGAGGATATAATCCTTCAACACCCCAAGTTCTCTTAGCTTCGAATGACAGGCTACAACCTGAATAGAGTTGTCGTCCCTGAAATCAAACACCGTTTTTCCCTGATGCATTAAACCGTTTAGCAGATCGGACTGAAGCTGATTAAGAAGTGTAACAGGTACTTGCGAGGGCGGATCCAGGGGATCGACAAAACTCTCAAACTCCATTTGAAAGATAACGTTCTCAAGCAACATTTTCTGAAAATCTCGACCCTGTCTCCCTAAAAGGGCAAGGAGGGGATGATACACTTCATCTTCAGGGTCAGGCAACGAATCTTGGCGGCGCAAGGAAGTTTCAAATCTTATCCGTTCTCTTTTCTCGGCCAGATCACCCCAATAATAGCGACATGGAGAGAGAATAAAGAGATGCACATCCATATGATTGGCTAAACTATTTAAAAACTCCAGATAAATCGGTGGCATAATATGCAAACCGATAATGGAAATTCGCTTAGGCAGTAGGGACGACAACCCTTGAGAATCATTTAGTAAAGTAATTAATTTCTGCATTTGACCGCCACGGTGGACGGACCCCTTTAAAAGGGCGGTCAACCTTTGCCATAGATCCATCTGCCAAACTTCAGCGGGATGATTGACAACACATTTTCCATCCTCCCAGGCAGCCAGCATATCCGCTCTCATTATCTGATATTGATCGAATATATTTGCAAGTTGCCGAGCAAGCTGAAATCGCTTCAGGTTAACATTTTCTCCGGACAAATATTGACGTATATCACCATAACAATCGTCGGAAATATCCCGCAACAACCCGTCAAGACGCCAGACAAGGATATGCCGCCGGTAACCGTCTGATAATATCTGTAGATCCAATTTTCCGGCGATAAACTCCAAAAAATCAAGGGGTAAGAAAAAACCAAAATTACAGAAACTGCAAAATTTTTCCGCCAGGAACTGGCCGATCATCCGCTCCATCCCCTGGCTCTGGATGAGAAACAGTTCCCTGTTAAAAAAAGACTGTTTATCAACCCTTATCAATTCGCTCAGATGCTGGAGCAGGTTCTCGGTACGGTTGGAAACATGGAGATAATACATGGCAACCCTTAATCTTGAGAAAACGACAATCAGCAAACCAAATTGCTGCAATTACTCCCCCGTACGGTTTCTTTCGTTTACAGAAAGAGTCAGTCTATGTATCCTGTAATGCAACGGCCAGTGATCCACGGTTTGATATGCTGTTTACGGTTAAATCACATGGGGCTGTTGCCGACTGTTCCCTGGCCGGCATATTCATAAATTGCATAAATCAAGCCCGCGAGGATGCCTATTGCAAAGAACATGCGCATTCTTCTGTTCCACGGCACCTTTTCTCCTTCGGACATATATTGGAGAAGAGCTATAAGAACATATGTTACTCCGGCAACATAGGGCGCTGTTTGGGCAATTTGCCACAACGTTGCTTTTACGGTTGTTACAATATCAGCAGCCGGGCGTAGGTTAAACAGCAGGTAAACTGCAGCTGAAAGATAAAATGAAACTTTTTCTTTAAAATTTGACATATGAACTCACTTAACACACTCTTTTTTCCAGGAACACAAATCCAATCAATTCGGCATCTTCCGCTTTTTCTCCTCTTTAGAAAAATCCACATTCTGCAACCGATGGAAGAAGCTCCGGATATTAATAAAAATAGTACGGATAATAAGAAAACTTCAAAACCACTGGATAGTTTCATTAAATCGGGTTTCTGTCAAGTACATACTCCCTGTCCCCTAGGGGAAAATCTGAAACGATTCCAGCATCTGCTAAATGATATAGCCAATCGTCAAGATGATTATGCGGCCCAGCTAAATACCTTAACCCTGGCCGCAATGTCTGCAACCCACGAGAATTCCTTCCTTTCGGAAAGTGAAATAATTTCCTCCATCCTTCCATCATCGGATGTAGCAGCGGATACCGCAGACAGGGAGCAAACAGCAAAACTCTGGCAGGCCAGGTTGGTGCTTGCCATGGGAGAATTACTCGACCAAAAAGAAGACGAGATTGCAAGCGGTCTTGCCAACCTGGAAAATGATGAAAAAGAGCTCTTTCACAGACTGCACGGTCAAACCGGACTGGTTGAGGGCGAAGAAAATCCTTTTCCCGCATTAAGTGCGATTACAAAAAACATTTCCGCACCCCGCCCC
Organism: uncultured Desulfopila sp.; assembly: GCA_964594945.1. Classification (GTDB taxonomy): domain Bacteria; phylum Desulfobacterota; class Desulfobulbia; order Desulfobulbales; family Desulfocapsaceae; genus Desulforhopalus_A. The sequence continues at coordinate 220 of CAZQOD010000114.1, read as the reverse complement.
ACAAATATCAAAAACAGATACAATAGTTGGAAAACACTATACTTTGCTGGAAATATGTTTGAAAATGATATCCTCCTCACCACTTTCCCCGACTGCGGTGATTTTCTCCTGGAGCGTTACGGGCAACTGGCCGGTTTTATCCCTCCGCCGACAACAAATTTCAACCTGCCTTCCCTTATTGCCCTTACAAGGGATGCGGCATGCGAAAACGCCCTAACCT
>CAZQOD010000113.1:0-11023 GCA_964594945.1 uncultured Desulfopila sp. | reverse complement strand
ACCTGAAGCATATTCTCCATCGCACCGGGAACTTGTAAAAACTGCCCGTAAACCAAGAAAGATCAAGTACCCCGCACCTCCCATCCTCACTCCCCGAAAAAAAGACGGATACGTTGTGAAAATTGCCGCCACACCGAATAGAGAAAGGGCAATTAAACAAATATCACCGAGCATAATACCCAGCACCGCCATCCGCCCGGATCGAGTCCCCCGCGCCCCTGCAGTTTTTGCCGCATATAATGAGCCGGGACCCGGTGCAAGAACCACCACCATCACAGCAACCATAAAATCCAGCCAGTTAACATTCGTCATGTATATACCTCTTCACAGGTGAATTTCATTATTGCTGTGACGGCACAGTTCATTGCTTCAACCAAAAAGAACAGAAAAAACTTATTTAAGTTTTTTCCAGGCCGCACTCCATGACTGGCCAATACCCGGACCATAGACCGAGGCCACTCCTGAACACCAGCCACTGTAGGGCCAGGGTTTACATTGATATACCGAACCATTACTGAAAACCTTATCTCCCCCCTTATAAGATCTCCCCTCTCTGTAAAGGGCGATATTGGCAGGCGGCGGGGTCGGTGGCTGCACAGGAGGCTTAACAACCGGTGGTTTCGGGCCCGGAGGTGGCGGAGTACTGGGATTACCAGGATCAAACTGGGCAAATTCTCGACTGAACGCCCTGTCTTCCGCTTCCTGCGCCGGTAAACCGGAGTGGGACGGCGATACCTGCCAATACTGACCAATCGGTACGGCACGATCCCTGGCCACCGACCACATTGACAACATACCTAACCCCCTGTTTTCCGCATGGGACCTGAGCCTCTGCGCATCATCCAGGAAAAATACTTCCAGGTCCTGATCATTCACGCCTATCATTGGCGTTGCGCCGATCATTGCCCAAATCTGCGCATCATTCAGCCCCAGGTTAAATTCCCTAACCAGTTTCTTCAACTGGCCATGTACGGCCCTCGTAGCATCTATATCGCAATCACTATTTCTGACACCTAATTTCTCACGCTGTCGGTTCATGGACTGACAACCCATGGAGCCACCGTAATCCATGGTCATTAAATTCACACCGGCTAATTTTACCCTGTGGGCAAAAGCACTACGCACAACATTTACGCCATCGGCGGTCAGACCATTGGGCAACACCGGCAGGGTAATCCAAACAGGTATCTCTTTTCCCTTTGCCCTATATTCATTCTGCAACATTCTCAAGGCCCTGCTTCGCCTCTCCACCGCTGCTCTATCGGCTACATGACCACCTTCAATATCAAAATCAAGAACGGCAAGATTGAGATTTTCAACAATATCCCTATATTGATTTTTCAATTCCTTAACATCTGTACAGACCTTGGCAAGGGGGTTATTATTCGCCCCGCCAATGGACACCATGACATCACCGCCTGCACGCCGTAATGCCTTTATATTAGCATATAATCCGGCAGGGCCATCTTTAACCGGAGATACACCGCCCCAGCCGTAAGAACAGGTTGCGCCGTCACTGTTTACCAGAAACGCCAGGGTGAAATGATCCGTACCTGTATCCTGCCTAAAACTTTTCATATTGGGTACATAACCAAGACTTGCGTCTATATATGGCGCAAAAAAATGTTTCGGCCACGGTCCAGGACTGTTACCAACCTTTTCTTTTACTCCGGTCCAGTTAATATAGACATCCCAGGGCGTACGGGTCCTTGGTGAAATACCTTCAACGCCAATATCCCTCACCGCTACATAGATTCTCCTTCCAAACCGTATTGCATCACCTTTCTGATAGGTGGCATAGGGTTGATACGCAGTAACAGATGCGGGATTTAATTCCACGTGATTCGGTTTGTACAACCACACCTGGCCGTTACTACCGTCACCAAGATGCTCGGTTGGTACTTCAGCCCGGGTCCACCACTGGGCCATATAAGTCGTGCCCCGGTAAACAACATATTGACCGGCCTTATACACTGTGTTACGCCGCCAGGGGACTGCCTTGACCCATTTCTTCCAGACAGACTTCTCCCCAGGGTAAAAAACGCCCCGGGTCCTTTTTCTTGCCTTATATTCCTGCCTGTTATAGGTAACGATATCCCCGCGATCATAAATATGATCGATATCAAAATTACCCTGCCCAATTACCGACGCGCCGCCTCCGCCACCAGGGGGAGGAGTTGATCCGGCACTACAGCTCGTCGGATTATCAACTGTTCTCAACTCCTTTGCCGTAGCATTTCTGAGTAACTGCCAGGCATTCAGGTTATTACCTGGGGCTGCATCTGCGGGACAGTGATACGATTCAACCCACCAACGATTTCTATATACCTTACCATCAAAAAGTACCGTATACTTTTCCCCCCCTGATTGTGCCACCCAACCTACAAGGCCACCGGCCAGCGACGAGCTCGAAAAAACCGCCAACCAGACTACCGCTGCCAGCACCACGGACGAAACCGCTTTCAACTCTATTTTTTGTCCCATTTATACCTCCCAAGTAAAGATTAGTACAGGTGGTTACTTTAATTTTATACCGGAAGGGCATAAGTTTCGTAAGAGCCGATGGCGCCACTATCGTGGCACCACAGCTCTACTCAGCTTTACCTTTCCATATGTTCCACCAATTGCAAACACGGCTTACGCAGCAAACATCATGCCATACGTAACCATACGCAAAGTTAAACAGATAGATAATAAATTTTCTCATTTAGCGCAATTAACAGCGTTTAAAATATAATGTGTGTAAAAATTACCCTTCGGAGTAGCGGGAAAACCAGGTATTACACAAGATGGTTTTCCACCTAGGTTTTGCACCTTTTATGCTTGGCGTCCTTTAAGATCAGCACTTCAACCCCTTCGTTTTCACAACCAAAAATACGTAAAGATACTTAGTCACGATAATATGATATAAACTATGCCACAACAGCAATTTTTTGTTTCAATTTACACCTATTTCTCTATAATGGCGAAAAACAGTGTGATGGAAATTCAAAACCCAGACAAGCCGGAGACAACAAAAATAATCCGGACGGAGAATTACTAACTTGACAACATCTGGATATTGCAAAAAATGCGATGAAGTACACAAGCTTGGGCCCGGTAACAGTCGCCGGGCCTGCCGTGCGTTAATGGATAGCTTTACGGCCGAAAACGCCATCCGCCTTGATCATCAAAAAGTTTTCAGCAACGATATATTTCCACTATCAACGCTATTCGGCCCGACCGGCGGCAAGATGTTTGCGATAATGGAATGTATTCGAACCGACTCCACCACACTGTTTATCAAGGCTTTTTCCGGTCAACTAAACGGCAGATGGCTGATTGACGGGTGGGCCCCCCCTCTTTTCGATGTTGACCGTTTCAACTCGATCAGTTACCGGGTCGAGAAAAATATCAAGGATCTTGGTCGGCGACTTGCGCAAACCACGCCACACTCAAAACAATGGCTGCATATAAAAAAAACAAGGCGCTCCATGTCCCGGCAACTAATGACAAAAATCCACGGATTATATAAATTAACCAACTTCAAGGGAGAAACCCTTCCCCTCCATGAAGTTTACGGTAAATCGGGCGGTATTCCCGCCGGGACTGGAGACTGCTGCGCCCCCAAGCTCCTAAATTATGCTGTTAAAAATAACCTTACCCCCAGGGGAATAGCAGAATTTTACTGGGGCAGGGAAAACGCGTCGGCCACACGACAACACACTGAATTCTATCCGCCATGTTCAGAAAAATGTAAGCCCATCCTCGGCTTTATGCTTTGTGGACTCGAAAAATAATGTCGAAAAAAAACCGCCATATCGATATAATTTACCGGGACGGAGATATTGTCGTTATCAATAAACCAGGTGGCCTGCTCGCCGTACCCGGTCGCGGCCCCCAAAAGCAGGATTGCGCAGCAGCGAGATTAAGACAGCTGTTGCCGACAATGATAACACAACCTGCGGTGCATCGATTGGATATGCATACCTCCGGGGTTATGGTATATGCCGTCACCAGAGAATCCCACCGCTTTCTTTCCATGCAGTTCGAAAAACGGAAGGTTGAAAAAAAATATATCGCGCTTGTGCAGGGGAATATAACCGACAGAGAAGGTGAAATACGCCTACCCTTCCGTCTCGACCCCAACAACCGACCCCACCAAATCCACGACCCTGTACTCGGAAAAATGGCTATTACATTCTGGCGAAAAATCGGTTTTGAAAAAAAAGGCACCAGGATCAATTTCATCCCCATTACCGGTCGTACTCACCAACTCCGTGTCCATGCCGCCCATCCCCTTGGACTTAATGCACCCATAGTCGGCGATAGCCTATACGGCTCCGGCAAAGATGGGGACCGGATGTTCCTCCACGCCACCTTTCTAAAATTCCTGCACCCCAGCCGAAAGAAATTTGTCGAATTTTACAGCTCACCTCCTTTCTAGAAGTTTGTCCGAGAAAATACCCCCGTTTAATTATTTTTGATCCGGCCCTTACCTTATATTTGATAATTATCTGGAACTAACATACAATAAAAGTTCTTCGTAACCATCTGCTCTTCAAAAGACTATACTCGGAAAATTTTGTGAAAATTCGTACCCAACTCACCCTCTACTTCGGCTCCTTTGTTCTAATCTTTATCACCACAATTTTCCTCCTAAATTATTCCATAGTACATAACACCCTGGTGGAATATACTAAGAGTGAACTTATTAAAACAGAACGCTCCATGCATCAATCCTCTAAAAACCTGCTCAGCACATCGATTAAAAACTATCTGCGCGGTATTACTGCGGCCAACCTGAACATTATTGAAAAATATTACGCAGATTTTGTTAAAGGCAATATCAGCGAAAGGGAGGCCAAAGATCGTATCCAGGCCCAGTTTCTCACGGAAAAAGTAGGGCAAAGCGGCTACCCGACCTGTATAAAAAAAACAGGCAACAAACTATTTCTCGATATCCATCCCTTTCTCCGGGGTTTTGAGTGTACGGATATTGAAGGTTGCCAGCAATTACAGACAATCAAAAACGGCTATATCGAATACAACTGGAAAAATCCGGAGGACAACAGTTTCCGCAAAAAGGCCGCATATATTCGTTATTTCCCTGAATGGCGCTGGATTGTTGCCGCTTCTTCATACAGGGACGAATTTGTTAACCTGGTGCAACTTGAAGACCTGAAAAAACTCATCCAAAACGACAAGTCATATCCAGCCGGATATTTTTTCCTCTTCAACGAAAATTACAAAATTCTCATCCATCCCACCCTGGAAAACACAAACGGACGCTTACTCTTAGACGACGGGGGCCGCATGGTCCTCAAACGCCTCAAGGAAAGCCCCGATGGTTTTATCACATACAAAGAAAAAAATGCAGACGGGCATGGAGCGCGGGTTAAGTACGCCGCCATAATGAAACTTGAAGATTATAACTGGTACCTTGTCGCCTCCGGCGATTTCAACAAACTGCTGACACCGATAAAGCACTTCCGTAACATGACATACGTCATGCTTTTACTCACCGGAATAGTTCTCGCTCTTCTCATATACCAGCTGAGCCGTAAAATCAGCCAACCGCTGGTCATATTAAAAAATGCTGTTGCCAAATTTGATCGATCCAAAAAACCCGTCGACTGGAAACCATGTTCGATTCATGAAATTGACATCTTAGGCAACGCTTTTGCGCAAACGACCGACGAACTGAATCATTCCATGCATGAACTCCATGAAAAAATGGTTGAACTGGCCATCTCCGAACAGGAGAAGACCGCCAATGGAGAGCTCCTGGATAATATAATTAACTCAATGCCTTCGGCCATCATCGGCATTACACCGGAATTACGCATAACTATCTGGAACAACAAGGCAAAAGAAATAAGCGGCCATTCAGAAACAGGTGTACATAAACTACAGCTCCTTTCAGTTTTTCCCAACTTACTCGATTATCGTGACACCATAATCAAGAGTATGACCCGGCAGGAAAATAATCAGATCACCTACGAATACAAAGACGATACGGAAACAATCCATATAAATGAGATGACGATCTACCCACTGGTCTCCAGCAGCAGAAGGGGGGCGGTAATACGTATAGATGATGTTACGGATAGGATCGAATTGGAAAAACGTCTTCGACAGAGCCAGAAAATGGATGCCATCGGTCAATTGGCGGGGGGTATTGCCCACGATTTCAACAATATGCTAAGCGGCATGATGGGTGCCGCCGATCTTCTTCACATAAAAGCCGATCCGGAGCTGCAACCACTCATCACCATCATTTCCAACTCGGCCGACAGGGCAAGTCAACTAATCCAGAAACTTCTTACTTTTTCCAGACAGGAAAAAATTGTTCTCGACCCATTGGATGTCCACGCGGTTATTGATGATACGGTCGAGATCCTGGAACACACCCTTGATAAAAAAATTACTATTATCAAGTCACTCAGGGCCAAAAAACATATAATTGTCGGGGATCGGAGCCAACTTCACAACAGCCTGCTCAATATCGGCATTAACGGCGGACAGGCCATGGCAAATGGTGGTAATCTCAGTTTCACAACCCATGTGGTACGACTCGGCAAACAGTTTTGCGAGCAAAACCATTTCAACCTCAGCCCCGGCTGGTTTATCCAGATAACCATCAGCGATAACGGTTGCGGTATCCCGGCGGCCAACAAAAAACGTATATTCGAGCCATTCTTTACCACCAAACAACAGAATCGGGGCACAGGCCTGGGACTAGCTGCGGTATATGGCACCATAGTCCAGCATAAGGGGGCTGTGTCCGTCCATAGCGAGACCGATATCGGTACCGAATTCCACCTGCTCCTTCCCCTTCGTAACGATATTTCGGGCAAAGAGCAAATCGTCCAAGAGCACGATTCCAACCCTGAAATCACGGGGGAAGGACTTATTCTCGTAATTGACGATGAGCCGGTTATTCGAACCACCGCCATGCTGATGCTGGAGAAACTCGGTTATAACACCATTGAGGCCGGTAACGGTCGTGAAGGAGTGGAAATCTACTCCAAGCACCGGCACACCGTCCAACTGATTTTGCTTGATATGATCATGCCGGTTATGGATGGAAGCGAATGTTTTACAGAACTCCGCAGGATAAACCCGGAGGTAAGAGTTATTATCTCATCCGGCTTTTCCCGCAATGCCGACCTGGCAAAATTAAGGGAGGAAGGGCTGTGCGGATTTATCAAAAAACCGTACACCATTACGGAACTGGGCAAAACCGTGGCCCAGGCCATCAATGACACCACTGACGTAAAATAGTTTTTCGGTTCATCAGGTTATCAGATCCCGAGGAAGTGCAGACAGATAAAAAAATAATCCGCTAATCTTTCTGCAAGAGCCAGAGACTACCCTCCACCCAACCGTCTCTCTCTTTCCTCAACAAAGAGGCGCGCCGCCGCAGCAACGACCAGCCTCCTGCAGCGGCAATACGCTCGACATAGTGCGGTGAATGGGCAAAACGACCAGTCCCCCGCAACTGAAATATTTCCCCCTCCATTTCTTCCGTGGAACAGCAGAGTATGGCGCCTGAACGGGCCCGTTCAGCCAAAAGGGAAAAAACAGTTTCAAGTTCACCCACATAACCCAAAACATCAGCTGCAATATAGAAATCAAAATAATCATCCACTCTGGTCAGTAAGCTGCAGATATTTTCCCTGTACAAGGTGTGATATATATTTTTCTTTTGGGCCAGGTCAAGCATTTTCCCCGAGAGGTCAACACCATCAAGCCTGGAAACAATATCAATAAAGGATGCCCCGGAAAGGCCGGTTCCGCACCCTAAATCAAGCCCATGGTTGAAGTGTTTCCACCGGCCTGAATCCCCAAGCAGGGTACGAAGACGATCGGGCACGCTATACTCCAACTCATCCACCAGGCTCCGTTCATAAATTTTTGAATAATTATCAAAAACATCAGCTATATACCCATCAGGTGCAGTTACCGACGTTTTCCCGGAGAGGGCGGTAAGCATATGTCGTGCCCCTTCATGTTCGGGATCTTGCTCCAGAACCTTACCATAATATTCAGCAGCTTTACCATACTCCCCCATCAGATGATAAGTATAGGCTAAATTGTTTAACGCCTCCCCATGATCAGGCTTAATCTCCAACGTCTTTAAATATATCTCCACGGCCTCCGGGTATCGGCCGATTTCCCGATAACTACCGGCCAGGGTATACAGGATATCCACGCTGCGGGGCTGTTTATGCAACAGACGGTTAAATATCACAATTGCCCCGTCAATATCCCCACCCTTTTTCCTGCTGAGGGCAAGGTTAAAAAGGGTGTCAACATCCGTTGGATCCAAACGGGACGCCTCGGTAAAGGCAGCAACTGCCCTCGAAAAAAGTCCCTGCTCAAAGTAAACAAGACCCAGGTTATAATGTAAAACCGGGGCCCGTGAAAAAGAGTCGAGTAAGCTAATAAAACCATATTGCGCCTCTTTAAAGGAGCCGTTATGGTGGGCCCGGCAAGCCTTTAAAAAAAGCCGATTAAATTCATCATTATTATTTTCGCTATTCATATAAAAACAGTTTCTCCAATTGTCACAACTGAACCTTTCAACCACAATAATTTTAAATCTTTCCCGGTGAACCCACCGTCACATAAATACCAAATACAAAGCAAGTCTCAAATGTAATCGGAAACTATACCGAATTATTTGCAAAAATATACAGAAACTGTCATGCTGGCGAACCATGGACATAAATTTCCGCCCCGTTTGCCAGCCGAGTACAAAAAAGAAGCAGCGTTACACAGGCAATTTTGCCATACACTAAAAAAAATCCAACGATGAAAGCAACTGTTTTTATTGTCCTCTACCTATGTCTAATCGCCATCTTTCCGCATCGCTGCCCCGCCGCCGATAATAGCACATATGAGCCAAACAAATACGGCATATCCGCCATAATGGGCACCGTTTATGATCCAGCCGACAATATATTTTTCGGTCAGGTATCATTCAGCGCTATATTTGATTACGACCGTATCTGGAGACATCGCGCCCCCGACAATCTTCGTTTTAAAGTGGCGGCCGCCGTCGGCCTTGCCCACCTTGATAGTAATAATGTAAGATTTATTGCAAATACTAATATCCTGGCCCTCTATTACCTTGACCTGTGGACGGATACAAATATTTCACCGTTCGTCGAGGCTGGTATCGGCCTTATTTACACGGATTATACCGTCACGGGCCAGGCATATCGATACAACTTTAACCCCCAGGCGGGTATTGGTATTGAAATCAAAAGACGCTCCGGCCAAACAAATTTTTTGGCCCTGCGCATGCACCATCTATCCAATAGCGGTATCAACCACGATAATCGCGGCCAAAACTCCCTGATCCTTGTATTCGGGCAATACTTTTAGGGCTCCCCGCTATAAAATTCATTAAAGACCTGAATCTAGTGCATTAAGCTGAAAAATAGATCTTGTGATGCACAAATTAAGCTATTATTAATCGAACAAACCATGATTTCCTTCACTGTTTTTATGAATAATTTTTGCTTATACTCTTCGCACTTCGAGAGGTTTTAAAAAAATTGGCCACTGGCCGGTATCCCCGGCCGACAGAGAGGAGCGTAAACACAATGAAAAATATCATCATCACCATTGCGGCAATCATTTTGTTACTCACCAGCTGTGCTAAAATCCCCCCGGCGCCCATCCAGGTAATGCTCCCCAGCCATAGGGTAAATTATCTCGTGGAAGTTAAACCGATCCTGGACAAGCGATGTGCCGTCTGCCATTCCTGCTATAACTCCCCCTGCCAACTTAAATTAAACTCATATGAGGGTGTGGACAGAGGCGGCACAAAAAAGGCCGTTTACAACGCCACCAGATTGACCACCATGGATCCGACCCGTTTATTCATTGACGCCCAAACCACGGAGCAGTGGAGACAAAAATCATTCCACAGCGTTATCGATAGTGATTTCAGCGATGGTTTAAACAATTCCCTTATGTTGCAAATTCTTTCCCATAAAATGAAGAACCCACAGAGCAAGGGCAAATATTATGCAGAGGCGGATGACCTGACCTGTTCGGCAACCGCCATTGAACTGGATGACTATCTACGCAAACATCCGAACAACGGTATGCCTTTTGGTTTCCCCCCCCTTGAGCAAAGCGAATTTGAGTTAATTGCAGGCTGGCTGGCCCAGGGAGCCCAGGGCCCAACGGTTGCCGAACAACGATTATTGACCAGCCCCAAACAAGCCGATGCACTTGAAATCAGCAAGTGGGAAGCATTCCTCAATAATCGCGAACCAAAATATGCAATAACCGCCCGCTATCTTTACGAGCATCTCTTTCTCGCCCATATCAGGTTCGGCACGGATACAAACGATTTTTACGAATTGCTCCGCTCAAAAAGCCCGCCGGGCAGCCCCGTGGACCTGATAGACACCGTTCGACCATACGATGACCCCGGTGTTAAAAATTTTTTCTATCGTTTTCGTAGAATCCATTCGACCATTGTCCATAAAACCCATATGGTTTTTAATTTTGACGATGCCAAACTCGCCCGCTTTAAAGAATTATTTATTGAGCCCCCGTGGCTGCAAGCGCCACACCTAGTTGATTATGATGCAAAAACGAGCGCCAACCCGTTTATCTCCTTTGCCCAGATCCCCCCCCGCTCCCGCTACCAGTTCCTTCTCGACAACGCCCACTACATACTCATGACATTTATTCGCGGCCCGGTCTGTCGCGGCCAGGTGGCCTTAAACGTTGTCCACGACCATTTCTGGATCATGTTCCTGGATCCGGATCATGATTTAAGCGTGCGCTTCCCCGCCTTTTTAAGACTACAAAAGAATAACCTGGTAATGCCCATTGAAAAGGGCAGCACTTTTCCCGTTATCGGCCTGATCGGCAATAAATACCATAAGGCCCTCCACGCCTATTATAGGGCCAGACAGGATTTTTATATGGCTCATAATTATCACGGCCAGAATTACGACGCCATCTGGAAAGGTAATGTAAAGACGGACACCCCCCTGCTTACGGTCTATCG
>CAZQOD010000112.1:0-11184 GCA_964594945.1 uncultured Desulfopila sp. | reverse complement strand
CAACATCCACCCTCCATACACGCATCCACCATCATGGCCGCAACTTCCTTCATCCTGTATTTGGCCCGCCAACCGAGTTTACGTTCCGCCTTAGCTGGATCAGCCAAGGAACTTTTAATATCAGTGGGACGAAGCAGGTCCGGATTCAATTCTACATGATCGCGCCATGACAGACCAAGGTATGAAAAAACCGTTTCAACCATTTCTTCCAGGCTGTATGTTTCACCGGTGGCAACAATATAATCGTCCGCTTCCCGCTGCTGCAGCATCAGCCACATGGCTTCAACATATTCAGGCGCCCAGCCCCAGTCACGCATAACGGAAATATTACCAAGCTTCATTTTTTCCTGTTTACCGGCCTTTATGCGACAGGCCTCCCGGACAATTTTCTGGGTAACAAAGCGCTCCGGCCGCAGTGGCGATTCATGATTAAACAACAGACCGGAACAGGCAAAAATATCGTACGCTTCCCGATAATTAGCCAACTGCCAGAAGGCAGCAGCCTTAGCAACGGCATAGGGACTTCTGGGTCGAAAAGGCGTCTCTTCCGTTGCCCGCACCCCACCCGTATTACCAAAACACTCACTGGATCCGGCGTTATAAAAGCGCACCGGCAACTCCAACATGCGAATGGCCTCCAAAAGATTCAAGGTACCGACACTGATACTCTCATAGGTCTCCATGGGCTGACTAAAAGACAGACCGACCGAACTCTGACCGGCAAGATTGTAAATCTCATCGGGCTTAATCTTTTTCAACACCTGCAGTACACTGCGGAAATCAGTGGAAGATACGGATTCAGTCCGTACCCTGTCCCTTATACCAAGTCGGGTCAGGTTGACAAAGGAAGACATCTGGGCATCGCGGGACGCCCCCACCACCGAGTAATTTTTCTCCAGCAGCAACCGGGCGAGATAAGCGCCATCCTGACCGGAAACCCCCAATATAAGCGCCGTCTTATTCATTATAGGTATTGACCCTAAAACCTTCGTTCTGACACATGAAGTCCCTACGCGCCTCCTCCATATCATGTTCCACCATTTCCAGGACAAGTTCCTCAAAACTGATCTTCGGCACCCAACCCAACTTATTTTTGGCATTGGCCGGATCACCCAGCAACGTTTCCACCTCGGTCGGTCTGAAGTAACGGGGATCCACACGAACAATCACATCACCGGCCTGTACATGGGCGGTTGCATCATAATTTTTCCCGTCTATCTTACGAACACTGTCGACAATACCCTGCTCCTCCACTCCGGAACCCTGCCACTTAAGGGTGATGCCAAGTTCAACGGCCGCCGCGTTGACAAAATCCCTCACTGAATATTGTTTACCTGTGGCTATAACGAAATCTTCAGGGGTATCCTGTTGCAACATGAGCCACTGCATCTCCACATAATCCTTGGCATGCCCCCAATCCCGTTTGGCATCCAGGTTACCGAGATGAACACTTTTCTTCAAACCCAGGACAATCTGACTTAATGCCCTGGTAATCTTCCTGGTTACAAATGTTTCGCCACGGACCGGAGACTCATGGTTAAAAAGGATACCGTTACAAGCGTATATTCCATACGCCTCACGATAATTAACCGTTATCCAGTATGCATACAATTTGGCAACCGCATAGGGCGAACGGGGATAAAAAGGTGTTTTTTCAGTTTGCGGTATCTCCTGTACCTTACCAAATAATTCAGAAGTTGATGCCTGATAGTAGCGGGTCTTAGCCCCAAGTCCGATGGTGCGAATAGCCTCCAGTATCCGTAATGCGCCCAGGGCGTCGGAATTAGCTGTGTATTCAGGTTCTTCGAAAGAAACGGCGACGTGGGACTGGGCAGCAAGATTGTATACCTCGTCCGGTTTAACTTTTTGAAGGATATGAATCAGGCTGCTGGAATCAGTCATATCACCATGATGAAGAACAAAGCGCCGCTGCTTTTCATGGGGGCCCTGGTAAAGATGATCAATTCTATCGGTATTAAAGAGCGAAGTTCTACGTTTGATGCCATGGACTTCATAACCCTTTTTTAATAAAAATTCGGCGAGATATGCACCATCCTGCCCGGTGATGCCGGTAATTAAAGCTTTTTTCATTATTCCAATCCTTATTGACGTAAAAGCTGATTTCTGCAACACAATAGACACCCGTCCCCGGGTGATCGTAAAACAAAAACGTAGTTTATATACGCGAAATGAAAAGTAAGCAAACTAATATAACAGAAAAGAGAAAAAAATGGGCCGTGTTTTAGCGCGGCCACACAAACATCAGGAGTTTGCCAGTAACCAGCATAGCTGGACCAAATTCTCAAGCCACAGCCACAACGAACAATGAAAGCGAATCAAGAGTGAAACCACTTTCATATAAATGATTATTTCTCCACCTGAATTTTACAACAAGTATAGCCAAAATCTGCGTTTACCTACCAAAGGGGGGCAGGTTCCCGCAGAAAAAATTGTCGACCCTATTTAAAAAGCAACAGGGGTAGCGCCGGTAAAGCCGGCATTTTTTCCAGTTCGCCAATGGCCACACCCAGTAATCTCGTATCTTTACTGAGCCCTATATCTCTTGGTCTAAACACTCGATCCACCCAAAAATCAACCTTCTTCCTACCTTTAACAGATGATAGATCGTAGAATAATAATCTTGACCCACCTTCAATAAAATGCACCCTGTCCACCACCCTGTCGTTTACGCGAACAGTGAGGGTGAGCCCCTCCGGCCCCCCGCTGTTAAATGGCAGGGCCACAACCCTTAAAATCAATTTTTCCCTATCGGCGGGCAGTGAATATTCCGCCGTACCGGACATCCAGCGCATGGGTTTTCCAGCCCAGTTTTCTTCCGCGTAAAAGCCGTAGGTCACGGGCATGGTCCAGGGGGTAAATTTCTGCATATTCAGACCGAAACCAACGAAATAAAAAAGAAGGCCGACAATAGCCAACCCCACGACCATATTCCTTTTCCCATCGTCCTTAGCCCTGACGTATCCAAATAAATGCAGGCCCCGCGATATAACAGCTACAACCGGCCAAAAGATAAACTGCTGACAGGGGAGCAACAGGGGATGCCCCGTTAACATCGTCAATAAATAGGCGCCCAGGCCATAGCGAAACACCGTGACGGGAATTTCACCCGCTGGGATTTCATTGCCCCGTGGAGGACCCCTCCGGGGTACACAACAAACGGATAATAAAAGAAAAATAAATATAACAATGCCGGGAAAACCTAGCTCGGCCGCGATTTGCAGATAATAATTATGGGAATTTTCTGAATCCAGCAGTCTTTTAGAACGACCCTTGAAAAATCGAATATTTCTATACACATTACCGATACCCACACCGATCAGGGGGGAACTTTTCAGCATCCGCAACGAACGCTCCCAGAGGTTGACGCGAGCTATAACGTTTCTATTGCGGGGAAATTCCGTTATAGTCAACATGGTACCGATTTTATGTACATAATATTTATTAGACTGCAACAAGGCGGGGGCGAAGAGGGTTGCAACACTGTAGATTACAACCAAAAACGCTATACCTGTAAAGATATGTCTCTTCGTCCTGACCGTTTTAACAAAAACCAAGAACAACATCAGCCCCATGGCAAGCCACGTCATCCTTGAGGACGAATAAAAGCAGAAACAGAAAAAAATCGCCGCCAAAAGGCCGTTGACCACCAGACAAAATTTCAACCATCTATTCCCGTCGTCACCCCCACATTCTCCAATACGCCCCCTGTATGCTTTAGCAATATGTAAAAAAACAACGACAAAAACCACAAAGAGCAGAACCACGACACTCCCGTAGGAATGAATATCATTAAAGGGCATCTGCAAACCGGAGAAACCCGATTTATCACCTTTGTAAGTAATGAGCTGAAAAAGAGAAAAGGCGACAATGCAAATGGCCTGCACATATATAACCCTGGAAAAACAACGCCAACGCCCAGGATCAGTCAACCCGTGTTCAACCATCTGGAACAACACCAACCCCTTCAGGAGGATCAAAGCGGCGCTTACCTGCCATAGCGGTTCAGCCTGATTGTAAAAAGGAAAACTGCTGGCCCACTCCAACCAATACCTGGAGGGCATGGGCCATTCAACAAGACGACCCACCGCAAGAAAGACGTTTAGAAGGACAACAACCGTCAGCAAAAGATTAAGCCGTGAAGTTATTGTCTCCACCTGTGAATTTTTCTTTTTAAAAAAATAACGGGGAAACCAGGCAAGATAGACAAAGTTAAAAAACAAAGAGGTGCCGGCACAACCCTTTACAATGGACAGACCACTTAAAAATGGAACCATCGCCACGAAAAACCACACACCCCAAAAGGGTCTATACAGGGTAAGTAAAAAGAAAAAACAACCGAAAAACCAGGTAAATGGGCCGATAGCGGCATTATAGTTCAAGGCCGACATCTCCAGCAGGATAATCCCGTGGAGTAGAAAAAGGCACCATGCCTTTCCCAGGGGGAAACATTTGTTTAAAACCTTTTCAGAAAAAGAAGATGACATTCAAAATCCCCCTTAAGAGCCTGACCTGTTCGGGATAAAAGTCATTTCCTTTCTCGAACCTCAACTTTTTTACAGGAATTTACAAAGAGCCTTGCAGATTCACATTCGTTTACATTTAAATCTCGCACGCAACATATAAGAAAATATAATTTATATTGTTAAAAATTAATATGTTATACATTGACAACGGGATGGTGTCTTTAACAATTTTCCCAATATTCCGCACCCTGCTGAATCGGCATCCGGGAAGTTTGCCGATTACAAGATTCAGGTTACGTTATTTTCTCACGGTCACGGCTGCATGTTAATAGACGATGCCAATATCATACAAGATTACAGGTAGTTTACAACTATTACCTGGTTTTTTCCATTGCTCTCTTTCGCCAATCGATAAACCGTGGCACCACCCGTCCGGTGCCAATCAAACATTTTTACTGAAAATAACCTTGAGTCCCAAAATAACCATGGCCCCGCCCAATATCCTCTCAATCCAATGGCCCAATTTTTGAAATCGCCTGTTAACGGACGGGATGGACAAAACCATCACCACAAAAGAAAACCAACCAAGTTGGACCACCATGATCCAGCCGCCAAAAATCGCAACCTGATAGAGCGGCATATCAGGTGAGAGAACAAGGGTGAAAAGAGAGAGAAAATAAATAGGTGCCTTCGGATTCAGAACATTACAGAAAAAACCTGTGATAATAAGCTTTACAGATGAAGTGGAAAGAGGTTTGTCCGCCATTGGCAGCCGTTCGGCTGATCGTTTCGATCTCAATCCTTTACCACCAAGGTAGATAAGGTAGCTGCCACCTATCATTTTTACCCACCAGAGAAGATCGGTGGAATGGGCAACAATTGCAGCCAGACCAAAGGCGGAATACGCTATATGCACGGACAGGCCCAGGGAAATACCCAGACTGCACAGCAAGCCGCTCCGTTTCCCGCGGCTGAGCGTCTGCTGCGAAACAAGTACAAAATCAGGTCCCGGTGAGGCGGCGGCCAGGCCATGCACAAATGTTAAAACAAGAAGTCCATGTGCAATATCCATGGGAAATTCCCTTCTAATTCACAAAAAAACATCAACCCTACGTCCCGGGAAAATGTGTACGCCAACACGGGATAAAGGAACCAGCATGGCTAGACCAAATTCTCAGACCTCAGCCACAACGAAAGCGACTTAAGAATAGAGGCACTTTCATATAAATAATAAGAGGAATTTTTCTGCAGCTGAATTTTGCACCTAAGTTTTGTAAGATTTAGATTACACACAAAATTCAGGTTCCATGCCAATTATAACCTGCGATTATCAATTACCCTGTCACCCTTGCCATTAAAACGCTCCAGGGAGCGATCCTCCACAAGTTTAATCTGTACACCGATACCCAGTTCGGAGGCCATCCGTTTTTTAATGGTGTCCACCAGGGCCCTCTGTTTTTTCATCTGATCAAAAAATATCGACTCCACAACCTCCACCTGAACAGTCAACTTATCTTCGTTGTTTTCCCGCTCGACTATGAGACGATAATGGGGTTCGGTACCTTCAATCTCAAAAAGAATAGATTCAATTTGCGTGGGAAAGACATTAACACCTTTAATGAAAGCATATCATCGGATCTACCCATCATTCTGCCCATTCGGACAAAGGTACGGCCACAGGGACACGGCTCGGGGATAAACCTGGTTAAATCACGGGTTCGATAACGGATAACCGGAAAGGCCTCCTTGGTCAGCGTGGTGATAACCAGCTCCCCCACTTCACCGGGTGCCACCGGCTCAAGACTTTCCGGGTCTAAGATCTCCACCAGGAAATGGTCCTCACTTACATGGAGCCCGTTACATTCATGGCATTCACCCGCAACCCCCGGTCCCATCACCTCGGAAAGGCCGTAGTTATCCGTGGCCCGTATACCAAGCCTGTCGTTAATCTCAAGACGCATGGCCTCCGACCATGGCTCGGCGCCAAATAATCCGTATCGCAACGACAAACCATTCGGGTTAATACCCATATCCATCATTACATCCGCCATTTTCAGGGCATAGGAGGGGGTACAGACCAGGGCGGTGGTCTTAAAATCCTGCATAATCTGAATCTGCCGCTTGGTATTACCGGCTGAAATTGGGATAACGGACGCACCCAGCCTCTCCGCACCGTAATGCAGACCGAAACCTCCGGTAAAAAGACCGTAACCAAAAGCTATCTGAATAACATCATCCTGGGTAACTCCAGCTCCACAGAGGACTCTGGCCACAAGATTAGACCAATTGACAATATCATTTTTGCTGTAACCGACAACGGTTGCCATGCCGGTGGTACCGGAAGAGGAGTGTACCCGCACCACATCCCGTAACGGCACGGCAAAAAGGCCGTAGGGGTAATTATCCCGCAAATCCTGTTTCAGGGTAAAAGGAAAACGCCTGATATCATCGAGTGACGTAACCTTAGACGGGTCAAGCTTACGTTCTTGAAACCTGTTCCTATAGAAGGGCACATTGGTGCCCACCCTGCTGAGGGTATGCTGTAATCGCTCAAGTTGCAGTTTTTTTAAATCCGGACCCGCCAGACATTCTAATTCTTTTTGCCAGTACATAACCATATACCTAAATCTTGCACATAGACAACCAATATCACTAACTTACGGTTTAAATCCTGTTACAACCTTGTCTGGAGGGGCGCCGTAAACCCGTCCATGGGGGCTTGGCTGCAGACATCCCCGATCAAGGTCGGAACAGTACTTTATACATCATTTTGTTATTAAGTTAATAACATTGCGTAGATGATAAGAAAATATTTTATAATGTTACCTAGTGTCTGTCCATCCAGAAATGGCTATACTTATCTTTCGAAAAATCCCAATTTTTAATAAAAATGTTCATTCTCGAACAAACGCCGGGGTCTGGAAAAAACCGACTTTACAGGGAGCAGATGGTATCCCTGCTTAAGATTGCATATTTTTCCTTTTGCAGGGCTTCAATGGCCTCTTCCATCTTGTCAAAACGAAAAATCAGTACCGCATTTTCTCCGGTCTTATTGACAAAGGCGTACATATACTCAACGTTAATATCCGCTTTTTGAATACACTGCAGCACGGAGGCAAGACCGCCGGTTTTATCTTCCACTTCGACGGCAATAACGTTAGTGATGCCCACGGTAAAACCACTCTCTTTCAGTACCGTTTTGGCCTCTTCCACCCTGTCGACAATCAAACGTAAAATCCCGAAATCCGCCGTATCGGCAACGGAAAGTGCCCTGATATTAATTGATTTTTTCGCAAGAGTTGATGTAATCTCCGCCAATCGTCCCGATTTATTTTCTAAAAATACGGCAATTTGTTCTACCAGCATAACAAGCTCCCTCTTTTATATGGTGCGATTATCAATAACTCTTTGTGCTTTACCTTCGCTGCGTTGAATGGTTTTCGGCTCGACAAGTTTCACCTTACAGGTCACGCCGAGCAGATCCTTGATTTCCCGCTGTATCTTTTTTGTCATATTTTCAAGGATCCTGATCTCATCGGAAAACAGTCCTTCACTCACCTCAACCTGAACCTGCATGGTATCAAGATTCCCCTCTCGTTCGACTATAATCTGATAATGTGGTTCAACCCCTTCAACACCAACCAAGACATGCTCCACCTGGGACGGAAAAACATTTACCCCCCTGATAATCAACATATCGTCGGTGCGTCCCGTCACCTTTTCCATGCGAACAAGGGTTCGACCACAATCGCACGGTTCGTAAATAAGACTGGTAATATCCCTGGTACGATAACGGATAATAGGAAAGGCCTCCTTGGTCAGCGTGGTAAAAACCAGTTCACCCTGTTGACCAGGCGGGAGGACTTCCCCGGTCTCCGGATCAATAATTTCGGGCAGGAAATGATCCTCAAAAATATGCATACCCCGATCGGCGTAGAGACATTCCTGGGCGACACCAGGCCCCATTACTTCAGAGAGTCCGTAAATATCAGTGGCTTTTAAATTTAATTTACGCTCAACCTCTTCTCGCATATTTTCGCTCCACGGCTCGGCGCCAAAAATCCCTACCCGCAACGACAGAGAGGCCGGATCAACACCCATACTGTCCATGGCATCGGCAAGATTAAGGGCGTAGGACGGCGTCGAAAGAAGAACAGTGGAGGCAAAATCCTTCATAATGGTAATCTGACGTTTGGAGTTACCACCGGAAACGGGAATAACGGTGGCCCCGAGATGCTCTATACCGTAATGCGCCCCCAAGCCTCCGGTAAATAAACCGTAGCCATAGGCGTTATGCACCATATCATCGCTGGTGGCCCCGGCGCAACAGAGCGCCCGTGCCATCACATCCGACCAGGTCTTGATATCTTTTTTCGTATAACCGACAACGGTCGGCTTTCCCGTGGTACCCGATGAAGCATGAACCCGTACCACCTCATTTAGGGGGACGGTAAACAGCCCGAACGGATAGTTGTCACGCAAATCATTTTTAACCGTAAAGGGCAGTTTGGTCAGATCGGCAAGCGTCTTTATATCCTCCGGTTTTATACCGACCTCATCCATTTTTCTGCGATAAGGTGCCACGGTACGATAGACCCTGGCAACGAGGTATTGTAATCTCTTTAACTGGATCGACTCAAGTCCCACCCTGGGCAGTGTTTCTATCTCTTCTTCCCAATAAATAACCGACATAGTAATTCTCCCAGCTTTATTCACTTATCTTTCTTCCCGCAGCAAACGCTTTAAGATTAACTTCCCTGAATCGCTCGGGCACCCTGGCGCGTATTACCTCTTCGTATATATCCGCCGCAACCGGTAAAAACGGAGAGAGTACCCCCACCATAACCACGTTGGCCGTCTTGACCTCACCCACATCCCCGGCAATATCAAAGGCGTCAACCGCCACAACCTGGATCCCCTTTTCCGTGAGATGGGCAAGGACGTCTTCGGGGTATTTGGCCTGCCCCGTGGCCACCGACGGCGGTAAAATCTTCTGGGTATTAACAATCACCTTACTCTTCCCATGTAAATAGGGAAGGTATCGCACGGCCTCCATCATCTCAAAGGCCATTTGAATATCCGCGCTACCTGGTTCGATAAGGGGAGAATAGACCTTCTCGCCAAAACGCAACTGGGCCGTTACCGAGCCGCCCCGCTGGGCCATGCCGTGTACCTCACTCTTTTTAGCATCAAATCCGGCCGCCAGAAGACTGTACGCCGTAATCTCACTAGCCAAGAGAATGCCCTGTCCGCCCACTCCCGAAAAGAGGATATTACCAGATCCTTCCATTATTTTTCCTCCCCTCTGGTTATTGCCTTGAATTTACACAGCGATGCACATTGACCACAATCATTACAGATATTCTCGTCTATTTTCGATATACCCTTCTGTTTCTTTTTATAGCCGCGCCTTTCGGCCTCGCCCTCCGCAAAGACCGTCCAGCTGATGGCGGGACAACCCAGGCGAATACATGACATGCAACCGACACAATTTTCCTGATTTGTGAAATAAGAGACCGGTTTACGTTCTTTCATTTCCGGCAACAACACGCAAGGCGCCTCCGAGATAACCACCGAAGGTTCCTCTAATTCAACCGCTTCTTTCAACACCTTACGGGTTTCAACCACATCGTGGGGATTGACCTTGAAGATATGCTTTACACCGACTGCCCGGCATAATACCTCAAAATCAAGGGTATTCGCCGCCTCTCCTTTTATGGAATAACCACTGGCAGCATTATGTTGCTGCCCCGTCATTGCCGTAATCCGGTTATCCAAAATAATAAGAGTTGACGCCGAATCATTATACACGGTATTAATCAGGCTGGTGATACCGGAATGAATAAAGGTTGAATCGCCGATCACGGAGACAATTTTATTATGCCCCCCAGGCCCCACCGCCTTGGCCATACCGTGGGCAATGGATACGGATGCACCCATACAGACGCATGAATCCATGGCTGAAAGCGGCGGCAGAAAACCCAAGGTATAGCAACCGATATCTCCGGAAACAAAGACTTTCATTCGAGATAGATTAAAGAAAATACCACGGTGGGGACAGCCCGCACACATATTCGGCGGCCGATTGGGCATCTGTACCGGCGGGAATAACCCGGGATTTACCTTGGGGTCAATATTCCGCCGGACAATATCGGTATTAAGCTCCCCCTGGTTGGGGATCAAATCCTTACCATGACAATCAATGCCCATGGCCTTGATATGGATCTCAAGAAAGGGATCCAGCTCTTCAACCACATATAGCTCATCCACCATCCCGGCAAATTCACGGATTTTCTTTTCCGGCAGTGGCCAACACATACCTAATTTTAAAATCGCCGCATCAGGAAAAGCCTCTTTGACGTAGAGATAGGAAACCCCTGCGGCGATAAAACCCCTTTTTGTGTTCCCCTTCTCCACCCTGTTAAAAGCAAAACTCTCCGCAAAAAGACGACATTTCTCCATCCGCTCTTCGACCACCTCGCGCCGTTTGCGGGCAATGGCGGGAAGCATAACAAGTTTGGCGGGATCCTTGCTAATTTCACAGACAACATTACCACCGCTCCGCTCCCCTTTTTCCACCACACCCTTTACATGCGAGACACGGGTGGTCACCCGAAACATTACGGGGGTATCCAGTTCTTCACTCAGATCAAAGGCCAACTTCAACATTTCTTTGGCTTCTCCGGGATCCGAAGGTTCA
>CAZQOD010000111.1:0-11418 GCA_964594945.1 uncultured Desulfopila sp. | reverse complement strand
CCCATACTAAAATACCACTAACAACTTGGTTTATTGGTATTTACTTTATCACACAATCAAAAGTTAGTGTCTCTGCACTAAGTCTCAAAAGAATTATTGGAGTTTCTTATAACACAGCTCTCTTGATGAAACATAAAATCCAACAAGTAATGAAAGAGCGTGACGATAGTAAACCGCTCACACACTTTATCCAAATTGATGATGCGTATTGGGGCGGCAAAAAACGTGATGGTGTTCGAGGTCGTGGGGCAACAGGAAAAATTCCATTTGTTGCTGCTGTATCCACCGATGAGCATGGCCATCCCCTTTGAAATGCGATAAATGGCCATTTCCCCCTAATTTTTGTTGCTATCAAAATTTTAACATTCGATAAGCGAGGAACGAAACATTGATATCAACCCTACGGTGCAGCCTTCGAAATATCCCATTTTCGGATAGGCATCAGGTAATATATAATTCATCCAGGTCGGTGAAAAGCTGTTTGCGCTCATTTTCGAATTCATTGAATTTTTGTTGAGCTTCCGAGGTGTTATTCTGGTTTTGTAATGCAACTGCTTCACGGACTATTTCGTGTACTGCTTTGTGGTGTATGCCGATTTTATTGAAAATAGGTGCGTCTTTTAATTCTGGTGGGGCGTTGTCGTACCATTGCCCGAAGGAACACTGGTGATGATCCGGCACCTCGTTCTCGTTGATATGCTGATATCCCGCCATAACTGAAGAAAGTTTTATTTTCCAGTCAAAATGTGCAGCTTTTACATCACCTATCTGAAACTGTTCGTTTCTGATGGTGAACCTGGATACAAGATCATCTAAAGCTGAGGCATTTGCGAGCATTTCCTCCGCTAATTCCTGGAAGTCCGCCGAATGGGCTGCGACATCATCCGCTTCCGATTTTACCTTAACGATATCTTCAGCCACTTGGCTGTTGACCGTTGAGGCCTGGGCAATATTTTCATTTACCTCCTGGATTCCGACGGACGCCTGGACCACGTTGTCGGAAATTTCACTGCTGGCCGAAGCCTGTTCTTGAATTGCCGTTGCCATGGTGGTTACAAGGTCACTGGTACGTTTAATAGTGGCCGTTATTTTATTGATAACGGTAATAGTTTGATCACTGGATGCCTGCACGCCCTCTATGCGATCTTTAATTTCCTGGGTGGCTTCCGTGGTTTGTTTGGCGAGATCCTTAATTTCGTTTGCGACCACGGCAAAACCTTTACCAGCTTCCCCGGCTCTGGCGGCTTCAATGGTGGCATTGAGTGCCAGTAAATTAGTCTGATCTGCGATTTCATTTATAGTTTCAGTGACTTTGGAGATTTCATCCGCAGCTGCACCAAGCCCCCTAACGCTTTCTTCGGCTGCGGTAGCTTCTTGCACCGATTCTTCCGTTATTTTAATTGCCTCTTCAGATTTACCGGCAATTTCGGAGATTGTGACCGACATTTCTTCAGCCCCCGCAGCAACCTGGCTTACATTGACACTTGTTTCTTCCGAAGCCGCAGCAATTGCAGCCATATTGGCATTCATCTCTTCAGCAGCCGTTGAAACAGTAAGGGCGTTTCCCGACATATTTGCCGCTGAAGAAGACATATCATCGGCCAGTTTATTGAGAACGGAACATGAAGAACCTATAGTTGATGATGCGCCCCTGACCCTGGTCAAATTAATATCGAACTGTTCAGCCAGTTTATCGGTGCTGCTGGCCAACATGCCAATTTCATCTTTGCTGGTAATATTTGATCGTACAGTGAGATTACCCTCGGTAAGTAACCCCGTGGTATGGATAATTTTATGAACCGCACCTGAAATTTGTTTTATTATTAACATGGCAACCAGTACACCGACAATCAACGCTATAACGCTGATTACTGTCACCTTGGTTTTCATGGAAGATGCATCTGATTGGAGCTTATTGTTGACATTTTTTGAGTACAAATCCAAGGTATCGGTTACCTCAGCGATGGCTTTTTCGACGTCATTAAGGGCTGATCTTGTCTTTGATTCAAAAATTTCTTGTACTTGCTTAATTACCTGTTCCCGTCCGTTGTTTGCAAGTAACGAGTTTATTTCCTTAACGGAGTTATGTAATTCAGCGTGGGGTTTTTCCAGGTTACTCAACACGGGTGCCAGTTGGGGCAGGGCTTTGACCGCATCTTGTCTCATTGGCCCATATAACCATTTACCTAACCCGCATTGATGATCATCAGTGATCACGTTCATAGCAGTGGCTTTTGGATCAGAGAAAAATTTTTGTGCTTTTGACATAAATTTCAAATGATCAATTTCAAGATGGGCCATGGTGTCTTTTAATGTATGGGCCAGTGTTACTTCGTGAAAATTATTTAATGTTTTATTTGAATTTGTGATACAGATAATACTAATTCCAGCCAATAGTGAGAGAACAAAGGCGAAGCCGATGGTGAGTTTTTTGGCAATGGACATATCTTTTAGGTTCATAAAACTATCCTCCGCTTTTCAGCAAAATGGGTAGTAAAACAGGATGAAATTAATTATTATCATGAAACATTCCTGATTTAAGGTTATCAATATCGACTCTTCTTTGTCAAAGGCAATTTATAATAATCCTAACCTTGGTAGCCGGGAAAGTTTTGGATAAACATCTTTGTGGGCAGGTAAATTCCTGAACAGACTTCACTATCAAAGGTTGACTGTTTTACGCGCTATTGAAAATTATAGCCGGGGGTAAATGTGAACGTTACTGCTGAAAAAAAGGAGAAAATTCTGTTCATCTGTAACCAGAATCGTCTGCGAAGTCCGACGGCGGAAGTATTGTTTTCAAAAAATCCGCAATTAGAGGTAAGGTCGGCGGGACTGAACCACGATGCGTCTGTTAAGGTGAGCCGTGAGTTGCTTACATGGGCTGATATCATATTTGTTATGGAAAAAAGGCAACGTAATATTATCCATAAAAAGTTTAAGGATATATACCGGGAAAAGAGAATTATCTGTCTCTATATATCAGATGACTATGATTATATGGATTACACCCTGATCTCTCTTTTGAAAGAGAGATTGCCCCACTATGCGGACGGTATAATAGTTGATTGACCGGCTTACGGGGGGGGGATGGCGGATAGTGATTTATGGCAAATACTATAATTATTGGCGATATTCATGGTTGTTATGATGAACTTTTGGATCTTTTAGATCAAATTGGAGCTGTCGGGGATGATTTGCTTATTTCGGTGGGTGATATTATCGACCGTGGCCCAAAATCGATGGAGGTCTTTGATTTTTTTCAATCCAGAAAAAACAGTATTGTGGTCATGGGCAACCATGAACGGAAACATGTAAACGGTATATTGGGCTCGGCCCAACAGCAATCACTCCACCAGTTTGGTAAATATTATTCGCGTGCCAGAGATATAATGATCACTTTCCCGTATTACTACGAAGATGATGATGTAATTGTTGTTCATGCGGCACTTAATCCTGGGGTTGTGATGGTGGATCAGCGGGAGGAAATTCTTTGCGGAACCATGGGCGGGCAAAGGTTGCTGAAAAAATTGTTTGGCGGTAAGGCATGGTTTGAATTTTATAATGGTGCAAAACCCGTGGTTTTCGGCCATAAAGTGGTTGGAAAAAGCGCTTTTGTGTTTCAAGATAAAATATTCGGCATTGATACGGGGGCCTGTCATGGAGGTTGGCTTACCGCCTTGTTAATTCCTGAGTTCAGGCTCTATTCCATTAAGGCAAGGTGTAATTACTGGTCCCGTGCAAGGCAGGTGCGCGGGCTACGAGATTGATAGCTATACTTAATTTATATTGTTATCAATATGTTGTAGGTGTTATTGTATGTCGCATTATTGTTGCTTTGCATTTTTGGCAGGAGTTAGGGGTTAAAACCCGTCGATTGGAAAATCCAGGGACGATTATTTGAGTTATGATATATCATTCTCTTTGTCTAAAAAATGGAAGAGTGGTAGTCTTGGTCGGTTTAAATTGCAGAAAATACGCTTCCCGGACTGGATATTGTGTGATTGAGGGAGGTGAAGACGGCTCGTAAATTTATGGGGTGTGGTTATTAAAATTATACATTCTATTCAAGAAATGCAGGACTGGAGCGAGGAGCGGCGCTGCATGGGCAGGAGGCTTGCCTTTGTACCGACAATGGGGTTTCTCCATGAAGGTCATTTGTCGTTGTTACGCCTGGGTAGAGGCAAAGCGGATGATCTTATTTTGAGTATCTTTGTTAATCCTGCTCAATTCGGGGCAAATGAGGATTTGAGTACTTATCCCCGTTCCCTGGAACGTGACTTGGAGATGGCGGAGAAGGAGGGGGTTGATATCGTTTTTGTGCCGACCGAAAATGATCTTTATCCTGAGAATTATCAAACATATGTGGAGTTGGAAACGTTGCCGGCCCATCTGTGTGGTCTTTCCAGGCCTGTTTTTTTCAGGGGTATTGCAACCGTGGTTACCCAGTTGTTTAATATTATTAAACCCCATATCGCAGTCTTTGGGGAAAAGGATTTCCAGCAATTAGCTATTATTCGGCAAATGGTAGAAGATTTGAAGTTTAATGTGGAAATCATCGGTGGCCCGATTATTCGAGAATCGGATGGGTTGGCGATGAGTTCCCGTAACGCTTATCTAAATGATTATATGAGGCCTGCTGCTTTGAGTTTGTCCCGGATTCTTGCAAAATCACAGGAGTTGGTTAAATCCGGGGTTGTTGATGTAAGTCGTATCGAGGCCCAGGCCAGGGATGGTTTTTCTGTCTTTCCGGAGATTATTGTCGACTATATCTCTATTTGTGACCCCCTTACCCTGGACGCAGTGGAAGTAGTTGAGGGGCGAACACTCATGGCTCTTGCCGTGAGTCTCAATAAAATACGGCTTATAGATAATGTTATTTTGGAGCCGTAATTACGCGGCATATCTGGATCTTGCGCGTAATACACGCTAAGAAATTATGTTTGTAACTGTATGAAGATATGAAGAAAATAGTTTATTCGGATGCTACTTATATAACCCTCCCGCACAAGAAATCTTTTTTAGCGGGGTTTTTCCCGACACTTGTCTTTTACAGCCGTCTTTTTTTTATTGTTCTTAGGGCCAGTAACAAGGTAAAGAAGGGTAAATATACCCGCGAGGAGTGGGTGAAAAGCAGTTATGAAGTCTTTAACAGGCTTGAAGATGCGGGCCTGACCATTCATATTTCGGGTGTGGAGAATATTGAACGTGTGGAGGGGCCTGTAGTCTTTATAGGCAACCATATGAGTATGATGGAAACATTGGTGTTGCCGGTGATTATTCAGCCCATTAAAGACGTAACCTATGTAGTTAAAGAGAGTTTATTGTCATATCCGATTTTTAAACATGTAATGAGATCCCGTGATCCGGTTGCGGTGACAAGGACCAATCCTCGTCAGGATTTTAAAAACGTTATGAGCGGAGGAGTGGAGAGATTAAAGAAAAATATTTCGATTATTGTTTTTCCCCAGACGACGAGATCTTCTTCGTTTGATCCCGACCAGATGAGTTCCATTGGAGTGAAACTTGCCAAAAAGGCGGGGGTGCCGATTATTCCCATTGCCCTGAAAACCGATGCCTGGCAGAATGGTGTAAGGTTTAAGGATTTTGGCCGGTTTGACCAAAAGAAGAAAGTCTACTTTTCCTTTGGTGAACCGATGATGGTCGAGGGTAAAGGAGATAGGGAGCAGACAGTTATTAACGAGTTTATAGAGGCCAAACTCAACGACTGGGGGGCGGAATGAGGGTTTTAATTAAGCCCGGGGCCTTCTTGGAAAAACAAATACACCCCATACGCAACAGTTGGCCTGTGCTGTCTGCGAGCATTATTCTTCTCAAAACACTAAAATGTTATCCTGAAAGATATTCTCGTTCGAGTTTTTAGACTTACCCCGTAAAAACTGTAATAAAAAACAAGAAACAAGGCACTTATACCGGCTTACCGGTCATTTCCGGTGTTAGTCTAGTTCTCCATCAATAACCTTGTCGTCCGTTTCACTGTTTTTATTTTCTAATTCGGCTGCGGCTTCGGCTTCGGCAGCGGCAATTTTAGAGTTCTGCTGGCGAACGGCTTTCGGTATTTTCGACTCGGGAAGAACCATTGCGGTTATCTTGGCAATTTCCTCCTTAAGGTCCGGGTCTTGGAGGCAAATTTTGCAAGTTTCCGCATGTTGCTCAATAAAAGCAACCATGCGGGCCGGGGCCATGGTCTCTTCACGGACGTGGATATACCACGATTTGATCATTTTCAATAATCTTGTGCACTGCATGGGCGATGAAAATTTTCTGGGAGTTAATAGTAAATGGGGGTAAATAAATAATATAAATCTTTTTTGTTAAAAAAAGTGGGCAATAATAACTATAATTTTGTAAAAGAAACCCGAGAGAAACGTTTATATAGCGTTAAATCAATGCCCTAAATCATACACGACAATATGGGGAAAATTTTCAGATTAATAAATCACCAAGTTATCTCAATACTGTAGAGTAAATCGTTTATTGTTTTGAAAAATTCCTATGTGTTGCGGTGTTGAGGTCGGCAATTACTCCGGATCTAATTGTTTCCGCGGCATAAAATTATTTCTAAAGAACACCTTTTTGAATTATTCCAATCTATCAGAGCGGACATAAGAATAAAAAGTTGTTTTTATGGTCGACAACTATTAGTATGTTGCTTCCTTTACTACATGGCTGCGGAAGTGGATAGGGCACTGGTGGCTCTCCCGGACTTCAAATCCGGTGTAGCGGGTTAATAGCTCGCTAGGTGGGTTCGATTCCCATGCACTTCCGCCAATTTTAATTGGCCAGAACAACAGAGTAATAGTTTATTTTTTCCCTTGAGTCAATTCTTTCTGTATCTTCTTACTGTTTCTTTAGTAGATCGAAATTTTTTTTTTACCAGAGTTTTGTACGCAGAAAATAAGAAGAAATATTTTATATAGTTAAACTAATGTGTTATTGGCTAGCAAAATTTTCTGGTGCCGTGCTTTCCGCCCCCAATAAAAAGAGGTTAACTTTTTTTGAGTAAAGGATGTCCCATTTCCTGCCGCTGTTCAACATAGGACTCTGCAACTTTGCGGGCAATATTTCTGATACGCCCGATGTAACGGGTCCTTTCGTTGACACTGATGGCCTTTCTGGCATCGAGTAAATTGAAAGTGTGGGAACATTTCAGGCAATAGTCGTAGGCGGGTAAAATAAGTTTCTTGGCGACGAGTTTTAATGCTTCCTGCTCGTAGGTATCAAAAAACATGAGAAGTTTTTCCACATTGGCCTCTTCAAAATTGAAGGTGGAGAATTCCACCTCGGCCTGGTGAAAAATTTCGCCGTAGGAGATAGTATCGTTCCAGGAAATATCGTAAACACTCTCAACTGACTGCAGATACATGGCAATGCGTTCTAGTCCGTAGGTAATTTCAACGGTGGTGGGATGCAGCTCTATTGAACCGGCGTGTTGGAAGTAGGTAAACTGGGTGATCTCCATGCCATCCAACCATACTTCCCAGCCAAGCCCGGATGCACCAAGGGTGGGGGATTCCCAGTCATCTTCCACAAACCTGATATCGTGATCCAATAGATTGAGGCCGAACCGTTGCAGGCTTTCCAGAAACAGTTCCTGAATATTAAGGGGAGATGGCTTAATAACCACTTGAAACTGATAATAATGTTGAAGCCTGTTTGGGTTGTCGCCGTAGCGGCCATCTGTGGGACGTCGGGAGGGCTGTGGGTAAGCGGCTCGCCATGGTTCGGG
Organism: uncultured Desulfopila sp.; assembly: GCA_964594945.1. GTDB lineage: Bacteria > Desulfobacterota > Desulfobulbia > Desulfobulbales > Desulfocapsaceae > Desulforhopalus_A. The sequence goes on along the minus strand of CAZQOD010000111.1, from coordinate 3,668 downwards.
GCCAAGGGCACGAAGGAGTGTCGCGGGATGAAATGTGCCGGCTCCAACCTCCATATCGTAGGGTTGCTGGATTACGCAACCGTGTTCAGACCAAAATTTGCTTAATTCAAAAATGATGTCTTGAAAATTCATGAAAACGTCCCCTGTCCTGCTTGAGTAATTATGTAATATCTGCAATAAGATTTGTCAGGATCTACCCGATGATAATTTGTCGATTCGTATCCACGAGGGTAGTATATAATTGCTATCTTGACTTTTGTCCATGGTGTCGTCATTATATACATATCAATATTCGGAGAAAAGCAATTGTTCTCTCCATAACTCGGTGAAGTATTAATATTTTTTGGGAAACATAAGATGCAGATATTAGATTCGCTCACAAAATTGCCTGACATCGCACGTCTGTTAAAATCGGTTAAGTCAATTGCGGTTGTCGGCTTATCGCCCAAAGAAGGTAGACCGAGTAATATTGTGGCCAGGTATCTTATGGAAAACGGATATGTAATATATCCTGTAAATCCGGGTCAGACCAGGATACTTGATGAAGTCTGTTATCCTGAAATTACCGCGATACCCCACCGGATTGAAATTGTAAATATTTTCAGAAGATCTGAAGATGTTCTGCCCATTGTTGAAAAGGCTATGACTTTACGTCCTCTTCCTAAAAATATCTGGATGCAACAGGGTATTGTTAATAAGGACGCTGCGGAACTAGCCAAATCCCATGGAGTTTCCGTAATTATGGATCGGTGTATAAAGATCGACCATAGTAATCTCCTGGGTCAATAGTTTTTTCCCCCTCACCCTGCCAATTTTTACTATCTGCTCATGGAACCTAAAGTGCTGAGCGTTCGTGGTGCGCGAATGCATAATCTTAAGAATATTGATGTGGATTTACCGAGAAATAGACTGGTTGTATTTACCGGTTTGTCCGGATCAGGAAAATCAACTCTTGCTTTCGATACCCTTTACGCGGAGGGACAGCGCAGGTATGTTGAATCTCTTTCCACCTATGCGCGTCAATTTTTGGGCCAGATGGATAAGCCTGATGTGGATTCTCTGGAGGGGTTATCGCCCGCAGTCTCCATTGAACAGAAGACGACGAGTAAAAATCCACGTTCGACCGTGGGGACTGTGACGGAAATTTACGATCATTTACGTCTGTTGTTTGCCCGGTGTGGTCATCCCCACTGTTATAAATGTGGTAACGAGATTGAAGCACAATCCGTGGAAGATATGGTTAACTCTCTGTTGCAACTGCGGGAAGGTACTAAAATTTATTTAATGTCCCCACTTGTTACAGCCAGAAAGGGACGACATGAGCAGCTTTTTTCGAGGATTCGCAAAGAAGGTTTTGTCAGGGTTCGGGTTGATGGTGATATTGTCCATGTCGATGATTTAGTAGAGCTGGATAAGAATAAAAAACATTCAATCGAGGTTGTAGTTGATCGCCTTGTTATAAAAAATAACGTGCGCAGGAGGTTGTCAGACTCCGTCAGTACTGCTGTAAAAATATCAGACGGATTTCTTCTTGTCTTCTATCCCGAAGATAATTCAGCTCAGCTTTTTAGTGAGTATGCCGCTTGTCATTCGTGTGGTATATCTTTGCCGCCAATATCCACCCAGTTATTTTCATTTAATAATCCACAGGGCGCCTGTAGCGAGTGTGGTGGTCTTGGTGTGAAACAGTTTTTCGATTATAGCCTGGTTGTGCCTGATGATACTAAATCTATTAACGGGGGTGCAATTGCTCCGTGGGGTTACCGTAAAGAGCAGTCTTATACCGGTCATATGCTTGAGTCTGTAGCCAGACATTACGGAGTTTCCCTTGCTACCCCGTTTTGTGACTTACCGCAGAAGGTTCAAGATATTTTTATATATGGTTCAAAGGGGGAAGAAATTGAGTTCCACTATCGAAAAGGTCGGCGTATCATGTCTACAGTCAAAGAATATGAGGGGGTGATACCACAGCTAAACCGTCGTTACCATGAGACCCAGTCAGCAATGATTCGGGAGGAACTTGGTAAATATATGAATGAACAGGTATGCTCCCTCTGTAAAGGGGCAAGGTTGAAACCGGAGGCCCTCGCCGTTCGCATTGGTGAGTGGTCTATCTTCGCTCTGACCCGAATGTCCATTCAACAGATACGTCAAACTCTGCCACTTATCCCTTTTTCAAAAAGAGAGCGGCAGATAGGGGAACCGATAATCAAGGAAATTTCGAGCAGACTTGCATTTTTAGATGATGTTGGACTGGGTTATATTTCCCTTGAAAGAAAGGCTGGTACTTTATCCGGAGGAGAGGCGCAAAGGATACGGCTTGCCTCCCAAATCGGTTCCAGACTTGCCGGGGTATTGTATATATTGGATGAGCCGTCCATCGGCCTCCATCAGCGTGATAACCAGAAGTTGATTAATACCCTTCTTGAATTACGTGATCTCGGTAACAGTGTTATTGTGGTTGAACACGATACGGACACTATTCTTGCCGCCGACTATGTTGTTGATATAGGGCCGGGGGCAGGTATTCATGGTGGTGAAATTGTGTTTGCGGGTAAGGTAAAACAGCTGCTCAATAATAAAAAATCGATAACCGGGGCATATTTATCAGGCCAACGCATGATAGAACCCCCCGTTTCGAGGAGGAAAATCAATAAAAAAAGGGTCCTTAAGTTAAAAAATGTTAGCAAAAATAATTTAAAGAATATTTCGGTATCCTTTCCATTGGGGGTTATGACGTGTGTTACGGGGGTTTCTGGATCCGGCAAGAGTTCACTGGTCATGGAAACCCTCTTTAAGCTGACTAAAGTTGGATTGTTTTCTAAGTTGGCAAGCTACAACCAAGAAAAAACGGTTATTTCCGGCCTTGATTTGATTGATAAGATAGTTGATATTGACCAATCTCCCATTGGTAGAACACCAAGGTCTAACCCGGCTACATATACAGGTTTGTTTACACCGATTCGTGATCTTTTTTCAAGGGTACCCGAGTCAAGATCACGGGGCTACAAACCGGGGAGATTTAGTTTTAATGTTAAAGGTGGAAGGTGTGAGGCATGTGAAGGGGAGGGAGTTAATAAAATTGCCATGCATTTTTTACCTGATATTTACGTTGAGTGTGAGTCATGTAAGGGTAAACGGTATAATGCAGAGACACTGGAAATAAAATATCGTGGCAGAAATATACATGACATTTTAGCGATGACGGTTGAAGAAGCACTGGAATTTTTTAAGAATATACCTCCTGCAAAGAACAGGTTACAAACCTTAAGTGATGTTGGTCTTTCTTATATTACCCTGGGCCAGTCATCGGTGACCCTATCAGGGGGGGAGGCGCAAAGGGTAAAACTTGCCAAGGAACTGTCGGGACGCTCCACCGGTAGAACATTATATATCCTTGACGAACCGACAACCGGACTGCATCCCGCTGATATTCAACATCTTCTCGATGTTTTGAACAGGCTTGTGGATCATGGTAACAGTGTCATTGTGATTGAACATAACCTGGATGTGATTAAAACCGCAGACTGGATAATTGATGTGGGACCGGAGGGCGGTGATGGAGGGGGGCAGATTATTGTAGCGGGTAACCCTGAAACGGTTTGTAAAGAAAAAATGTCGTATACTGGTAAATTTTTAAAAAATGTTATGGTTGGTTAAAGTCTGTA
>CAZQOD010000110.1:0-11454 GCA_964594945.1 uncultured Desulfopila sp. | reverse complement strand
ATCCACCTCCATCATAATGATGGAAGGAAAAATGAAACTCCAAACTCTAGTCAATTAGATCCAAGAACAAATTATCCGGTTTTTATATGTCAGCCTTGGAAAGGCGGCCTTAACAACCTTTTTTCATCCATGATGCGCTGTTACCAACCAGCTACCACCAATGATTCAAATCCCAAAAAACTATATTTTTGATGATAAGTTCAAAGTATTATTCAATAATATATATACTATACGTAAAAAAACATTATTCCCATACAATAAAGGCGCAATACCGGCCAGTTACTTACTAACCTAACACACCGCCTGTCCCTGTCAAGGAATAACAGCATTGCCCCTGAATTTTATACTCAAACAAGGGCAATAAGCTGTTTAACTGTCTAAGAGTGACTAACCGTAAATGACGGAGAGGTCTAAAAGCCATTGCATAATAAAATCAAGAAAAATACAGACACTGTGTAATGGCGGAACTAAGGCTTACTATACCCTGTCTTATTCACAGATCTATTTCCACTGCCATTACCATTGTTAAGACCCATATTGTAATTAACACCCTTGCCTCTGCCACGACCATTTCCGTTATTAACCATTCGTCCACCTCTGTGGTCACAAACCCCGTCACCATCAGCATCAACAAAACCGTTGCGGGCATTCGCCATTCCGGCCCCACCCCTGCCTCTGCCAAACCTGCCGGGACCTCTGGTTAAATGACCATATTCATCCATCCACCCCCGTTCCCTGGGTGTATTGATAATATTGCCAATCTCACCAACGGTTAAATATTGCGCCTTATATGCAGCGCCATTAAGGGAGAGCTGGTAAGTAAAGGCGCGTAAATGATTGCGGGATCCTTTTGCCAGGTTTTGATACACGGTTTTAATGTCGCTATTATCTGTTTGCCTCAGAAAACCATAGAGATCCTTGATATCAAGATCTTCAACGGTAGCCCCGACCTGCAAAGCGTCCACCAGGGATGCCCGGCCCTTTGCAACAAGATCATTATAAAGAGTCAATATCTCGCTGCTTGTGAAAATGCCAGTTGAAGAATCAACGACCGGATCCACCAGATCATATTTAGTCAGCAGCACCTTTATGATAGCCATATGGCGTTGTTCACTTCTGCCGATATTTGCAAAAACCGCCAGACCCCACTTTTCAAACATTGCCTGGTACACGTCGCGAGCGAGTTTTTCTTCCTCCCGCATTTGCATAAGACCTGATTTTTCTACAGCGGTTAATTCCTGAACCGGTAAATTGGCAACGACTGCACCTAGCTTGGCACAGCCTTGATTGCTTGCGTTTGGCCCTCCAAAACCTTTGGCTGCTGCAAACGTTCCGATAAATAATATACCCAAACCGACGCTTACAACTCTCAGTAATAATTTCATTTTAAATCCTCCCTTCATTTTTTAATTATGCCCTAAATCCCATGCATAAATACGAGAGGAACAATTTTCAAATTCACAATTCAACAAACATCTTTTCTCATATTCCGTACCCTAAGGGGGCGGTAGTTGCAGGATTCGGGGTGCATTTTAATTGCCCTTTACCTGTTAGTACGAATATAGGAGAAAATTTCTTTCACTTTTTTTAAAAAAATTACACTATGGATTTACCATGATAGAACAAGGACATCGCCGGATATGCCTGATTTCACCGATAATCATTTAAATCATGAGTACGACCTCATTTCTGCGGTGGGTAAGCCAGAATTTCAAACCTGTCGACTACAAGACTTCAGTAACTGATTTTTTTTGTTGATCACAACCCGACCTTACAGGATCATTCCAATTTCGGAATATCCATACCGTGATGCCCCCTCCTCCGACCGCGACACATCCGATGGTGTCGTCCCAGCCATGGCCTTATTTCAAGAGCCCTAAATCGACCGTCCCCCGTCTTTTGACCGATAAGCTTAATTTTCAAGCCTTCGCGCGGCCTTAAACGGCCCCGCCAAACTACATCGCTTATATCAATATCCCAGGAATTACCCCGCAAATCTTCGATCACTATTTTCCTTCCCGGCTTAAAGGAAATAATTCCACCGGCAAGCAACCCCTTGGCGGGAGACATCCACACATATTGCTTACGTATCTGCAACTCTTTATAAAATGGTAAATTAGCAAAGAACAGCGGTTCAATTTTTTCCGGCAACCCGGTTGAATATAACAGGCCACCGCCAATAACCGATAAAATTATATTCAATGATACGACCACAACAGTGCGGTAACGATATCCATGTTCCATACGACGAAAATAGTAATAAGCCGTGCCGCTGAAACCCAGTAGAAATACCAGCCAGAAAACGGGAAATACCAACAGTAAAAATTCAAGCCAACTGTGGCGAAAATGTCGGTACAAATCCCACTCCGCATACCTTAATTGAAATATGGCAACGGCACAGGCCACACAACCCAACATAATGGAAAGACAAAAAACGGTCCATATCACAGATCTTTTGATAATAAAACGATATTTAGGGGTGGGCCGGATATTATTATCTTTAATTTTCTTAATTATCTTCCGCCTGGTATCCATCATTTCACCAAAGTAAATTTTCTAGTTGATGGTTGCGGGCAATTTTCTTGAATTTTGACTTGGCCCGATTAATCAGTGTTGCCACGCTTCCTGGGGGTTTTCGTAAAATATCACTGATCTCTTTATAACTTTGATCTTCAAAATACCTCAGTATAAGTACCTCACGGTATTTACCGGGAAGTAAGGCCAGGACCTCATTCACCTTTTCGGCATTTTCTTTTGAGATTCGATCCCTTTCAACTTCAAACGTTTCACTTAGTAAATCGGAAATATGGTGGCTGTCGTTATCTTCAACAAATGAATCAATTGTCGCGGAGTATGACTTTTTTTTTCGATACCGACTGATGGTTTCATTATGGGCGATTCGGTAAATCCAACTCGAAAATTTCAGCTTTGAGTTAAAACTGTTCAGATTACGATACGCTTTAATAAAAATATCCTGTAGAAGATCCTCCGATTCCTCGCCAGTGAGATTTGAAATTCGCTTTATATAGCGGAATATTTTCGGTTCATAACGCTCTATTAAATAATAGTAGCTGTCCGGATCTGTTAACGACAGATCTACCAATTGCTCATCTGAAAGGGTATCGGGGACAATTGTTTTGGCCATGGATTTTACAATTAAACAGCCGGTAGTAGTTTTTTTTCATCCGCAGCACAACAAACGCTCGGAAAAAATATTTATGCCACATGCAATATTCGTCAATCCCCCATACAGGTGCCGACATTCCGTGCGGCCCGCACCCATGGATGATCCGCAGGAACAAGCTTCTTTTTCCCCACCACTTCAGCCAAAGGGATGCACCGCGTATTTGCTCCGTCCACAGCAATCATCACCCCGCTCTTACCCGCCTCGATACAGGCAACACACGCACTGCCGAGGCGAGTAGCCAGCATCCTGTCAACAGCCGAAGGTGTCCCGCCCCGTTGATAATGACCAAGAATAGTCAATCTCGATTCAAGCCCCGTCATCTTTTCCAGTTCCTGGGACAATCTAAGAGTATTACCGCTTCTCGCCCTGGCAAAAGAGCGCAGGGCCTCCTCGGCCTTTTTAAACCCTTTACCGTCTCCGCTACTCTTCATTTTTGCTTTTTTCTCTTTTAACTCGGATAATTGTTGAAAATCGGCAACGGATAATGCCCCTTCAGCCACGGCAACAATACTGAAGTTTGTCCCCCGTTGCTGTCTTTTACGAATTGCATTGGCAGCCGATTTCAGGTCATAGGGTATTTCGGGAATCAGAATAATATCAGCCCCCCCTGCTATACCAGCGCCCAGGGCCAACCAGCCCGCCTTATGACCCATGATTTCCACCACAATAATACGGTGGTGACTATGGGCTGTGGAATGGAGGCGATCAATTGCTTCAGTTGCTATTTCCATTGCCGTATGAAAACCAAAGGTTACATCGGTCATGGCCACATCATTATCTATGGTTTTAGGCAACGTTATAATATTCAAACCTTTCTGGGCGAGACGATGAGCATTCTTCTGAGTGCCGCCGCCACCAATGCAGATAAGTACATCTAAATTATGTTTTTTATAATTTTCACAAATCACCCCGGTCATATCCATTACCTCATTTCCCACCATCATTTTATGGGGTTTATCACGACTCGTCCCCAGAATCGTACCACCTTTGGTGAGAATGGAGGAGAGTGTCTCCAAGTCAAGACGCATTGTTCTATTTTCCATCAGTCCGCGAAAACCGTCGCGAAAACCGACAATATGCATGGCACCAGTGGCCAGTGCCGACTTTCCAATTGCCCGAATTGCAGCATTAAGACCGGGACTGTCTCCACCAGCCGTCAAGATACCGATATGTGTATTCATGATTCCTCTACAATATTTTTTTTATTGCCACCCCGACTTGCGATAGATCTTAATCCGTCAATAAAGCTAATGCAATTTACAAGTGAATTGATCATAATAACTTTGTCCTGCGGTTTACAGTCGCCAAGTCTGTACCAGATTTTTAAATAATTATTTAAATAACAATTAATTACCTAGATTCTGCACATAAAATATTAAAGATTATTGTTCCCGGAAATATTCCCGGAATTGGTAACCGAAATACGTACCTGTTCTTTTTAATGCCTTACTACATAAAACCTGTAAAGAAAAACAAGGCACTTACTTGCAGCTTGTCTGCGTTGGATTCAGGTGAGCAAAGGGTGGTAAAAATATAATGCATTCCCGAACACAAAAAGAAACAGGGACACTCTATATTATCGCAACACCGATCGGCAACCTGGAAGATATAACACTCAGGGCTATCAACACCATGAAAATGGTGGATATTATCGCAGCGGAAGACACACGTCATACAAAAAAATTATTAAACCATTTAGGCATACATACCCCTTTGATCAGCTATTATCGAGAAAATGAAACGGAGAGGAGTAATGAAATAATTAAGCGACTGGAGAGCGGACAAAATATTGGCCTGGTCAGCGATGCGGGAACACCGGCTATCTCGGATCCGGGTGGTATTGTTGTTCGCCAAGCCCACCGGAAAAACATTTCCGTTGTACCGCTGCCCGGTCCCTCGGCTCTCACTGCGGCAATATCCTCCTCCGGCTTGTCCGACTCCGGTTTTCTTTTTGCAGGTTTTCTTCCATCCAAAAAAAAACAACGCCGCAATATCCTGAGTTCATTAACAAACAGCCAGTATCCGATTGTTCTTTATGAGTCTCCCCGTCGTATGGTGAATCTACTTGAAGACGCGCTGGAATTATTCGGTAACCGCAACGCCTTCTGGGCAAGAGAACTGACAAAAAGATTTGAAGAACTGCAGGACGACACCCTGCAAGGGCTGCTTGAAAAATGCAAAAACAGAAAAATACGTGGCGAATCGGTACTGATCATCTCCCCGGGACTCAAAGAAAAAGTAGAAGGAGAAACGATGGAGGAATTAATCATCTGGTACCGCGACAACTCAACACTTTCGTTAAAAGATGTAAGTAAGCAACTTTCCACCGATCTAGGTATTTCCCGTTCACGAGTCTACCAGACGGCACTCTCCCTCTGGAACCAAAAACAGTAACCTAACGCAGACAAGCTACGAGTAAGTGCCTTATTTCTGTTACGAACCCTTTAAGTTGAACATTACCCTTATTTTTCTTGTTTTTCTTTACAGGTTTTATGGAGTAACGGACTGATATTGTATGCAGAATTTAAAATTTTTAGGAGCAAAGCAATTATGAAACGGATAGAAACCTGTATTACCCCTGACGGCAATTTTATATACGGATTACATAAACCTGCCTACTCCGTCACCAATCTAAGACAGACGCGTAACCTCGCCCGCCTGGGGCTGACAACAAATGGTCGCCCTGTTTACAACGAACAAAACTATCCTGAGCACCACGTAGAAGTGGAGCAAAGTGACTGGATTTATGAAATACCCAACCCCTTCCCCTTCAAAGGACGAACTTTTATTGATAAGGAATGGGCCGATAATAGCGCAAATAATCCCAATAAAATATCCCTTAAACAAACAGATCCGCTGTCACTTTCCACAATTCTTGATAACTCCGGCATTGACAGACAGTTTATCAGTCAACTACCTACACCACTGTTGTTGGCCCTTGCGACCTGCTCGACGGATCCCGAAGACTTAAAAATTCTTGCCCGTTTAAGTTGTGAAATAATCACCGATAACCACCGAGCCTGCGGCCTTCTTTATAAGAATAACAAACCAGTTATCCATGATCATGACCTCTTTGAAACCGTAGCCAATAACCCCCATCTCCCCGACTCCTATAAAACCGCCATGGTCCTCCTGCCGGGGGCACAGGGGAAGAGTGAAATAGTGGGTGAATGGCCGCCGCAAAACGGCAGCCACGTCTACGAATATCTTCGCCGTAACTCATATATTCCCGGTGGCCATTATGCCGCCAATATGAGCGAAGATGCTCCCCGGTATTCCGTAAACGATCTCAGTAAAAACGATATAAAGGGTTTACGACATCTCTACTATCAACGAAGTTTTATACGCCTTGCACAGGAGCTCAACCTCGACATACCCGCTGATAAAAGGGTACTTAACGAAGATGAACTAGAAATATTAAGAACAAAGATTTATGAAAAAACAAACTCCATAAATACTACGTTTGCAACACTCTGGGGCTGGAACTTCGGATTTGATTACGCACCATCCGGATACAGGCTCCATGCCTCTCACCAGCAAATTCATCAACAATATGCCCTGGTTACCGAAACGGTAGCGGCCTGTAACAGCACATCAACAGAACCGGATGACCAGATGCCCACATACAGTTGCGGAGATATGATAACCGATATAATAGAGGATTATCACCTGACCCGTAACAGCGATTTTTTCTCCGACTATCGAGCCGCAATTTTCAGTAATAAGAGAATGGACGGCAGATTAGACCTGGAGGCCGAATTAACGGTGTGGTACGATAACCGTGTACTGCTGTTCGTACCAAAGGCGCAGACATCCCAATGGGAGCTACAACTGATGACCCTCCCTGCCCCCGACGGCACCCTTGCCGGAAATATATTTGAATGTGATAAAAAGATGCGCCATTCCCTTGACCTGGGTATTTTAACCGCCCAGAAAATATTTGCCCTGCTCGGCGCCAAAATGATAACCACCATCGAATATTCAAAACGCCTGGGGGAAAAACGAACGGCACAACAGCCTTTAATTTATACTTTTTTACCCAAGTTACCCCAATCTCCAGGCGCATTCAGTGAAGCCCAGCTTCGCTTTATCAACGGCCATTATCCCGAAGACTTTGCCATAGTCTGCCGTAAGCAGCTGGCCCGTGTTTCACCGGAAATTTTTTAAAAGACTCAAAAATAATCACCCACCACCAGCCTTGTTTTTGCGCCAGTGTGGATGGGTAATACCAAGTTTTTTTATACGGTAATTTAAGGCCCTGGGACTGATACCAAGCTTGTTTGCAGCATTTTTCTGTACCCAGAGACACTCTTCCAAAACCCGCAGGATCAATTCCTTCTCCTGTGCCGCCAGTAACTCGGCGGATTCGCCGGTTCCTTTTTCACCATCTCCGGCCGAGACATTACCAATATAAGAATTTTTCCTTTTTTGCAAAGGCAGCGCCAGGTTATACGAATGGATCCTGTGATCATCCTCGAGGATAACCGCCCGTTCAATTGTGTTGGCCAGCTGACGAATATTACCCGGCCAGTCATAATCCATTATTATTTGCTGCGACCTGGCGGTAAATCCATCCATATCCCGCTTTGCCGACATACTGTATTTTTTCAGGAGAATATCGGCAAGAGGTAAAATACATTCTCGACGCTCCCTGAGGGGAGGCAGAGAAACCGGCAAAACATTAATCCTGTAGTAGAGGTCTTCCCGAAACATATCAAGATCCACCTGCTCAACCAGGTTTTTATTGGTTGCGGCTATAATCCGCACATCACTGTAAATAGTTTTATTTCCACCAACCCTTTCAAATGATTTTTCCTCCAACACCCGAAGAAGCTTGGTCTGCAAACGCATATTCATCTCACCGATCTCATCGAGAAATATTGTACCGCCGCCGGCCTGTTCAAAACGCCCTATCCTCTGCTTATCGGCCCCGGTAAAAGACCCCTTCTCGTGGCCGAACAGCTCAGACTCCAGCAAATCCTCCGGAATATTGGCACAGTTGATTTTTACAAACGGTTTTTTTCGACGGGGTGAATTAAAATGTACAGTACCGGATAAAAAGGATTTACCGGTGCCGGTATCCCCGGTAATAAGAATTGTCGAATCGGTCATGGCAAAACGTTCAAGGCTCTTTAATATACGCTTCATAGCGGCGCTATGGGCGACCACGTCCTGAAAATCGTAAACCACATCCTGCCTGCGACGATGATAAGCAATTTCAAACCGCTGATCACGGATTTCTATCGCCCTGTCGACGGCAATTCTTATCCGGGCGGGTGAAATTGGTCGTACCAGAAAATCGCTTGCGCCAAGGTTCATGGCCTGCACAATAATCTCGGCCTTCTCCGTTTTACTGGTCATGATTATGGGCAAAAAAGGATCCTTGCTATGAACCTGACGAAGGAGATTCATAACCCTTGCCACCCTGGAATCAATATCCAGAAAGATAAGATCGTACTGACGAGCACGGATCTTTGCTTGAAATTCATCCTCGTCCGAGATACAAGTCACTTCACATTGTTCTTCCAGCGCTTTTTTCAACAGCTCTGAACAACTTTCCGGCGGATTGAAAACAAGTGTTTTATACATGGGATCGATTACAAGACGGTAAAAGTTATTTCAAAAGCGTAACTCCTCTATTCACTTATATTGAAATCGTAGGCAAAAAGCAAATAAAAGGACGGCATCAGGAAGTTGTTACATAAACCGGGATATGGAAAATATATTTCATTTTCTGGGTGCAAGATTTATATAACAGTCTGACCCATGTTAAAAATCCACCAAAATCCCATAAAACTGCAAAGTTATACCATATGATAATCTCACCGTCTGCAAATCAGCTACACAAAGGACCGGACACGGATATTTTCTGGATGCAACAGGCATTGCAGCAGGCAAAGGAAGGTGGTTGTAAAGGGGAGGTCCCAATCGGCGCACTACTGGTTAAAGATGGGAAATTGCTGGCCAAGGGTGCCAATAACCCCATATCGAGCAACGACCCGACCGCCCACGCGGAAATAGTAGTTTTAAGAAAAGGTGCCGCTGTCTTACAGAACTACCGATTGCCTGGAACCACTCTCTATGTTACACTGGAGCCGTGCATTATGTGCATGGGGGCAATGATCCAGGCCAGGGTTGAACGCCTGGTGTACGGCGCTTCGGATCCTAAAAGTGGTGCGGTTTCTTCAAAATATTCAATTGCAACCGATGGCCTGCTCAACCACAATATCGCAGTTACCGGCGCGGTTCTCCAGGAAGAGTGCGGAGATTATCTGCGTTCGTTTTTCAGGAATCGGCGTCTGAAAAAATCACCCCATATATGACGACGCCCCGTTTTTTTTACAGGTAATTAATTTTTTTGATTGCCAAAAGATGAACTACGGTTTACATACTACCACACATTTTTTGCAGCATCCTGTTACCCGGAAGGTAACAGTCAGGGAGAGGTGACCGAGTGGCTTAAGGTGCACGCCTGGAACGCGTGTGTACGCGAGTACCGTGAGTTCGAATCTCACCCTCTCCGCCAATATTGAGTTCGACTTTGATAGCCGGGCCCGCGCAACAGGGAATCGCGAACCCCGCCAGGTCCGGAAGGAAGCAACGGTAGCGACACTCCTTGTGTGTTGCTGGTAACCCGGCTATCATTTTTTCCCCTTTCGTTTTGACATTGTTCACTTTTACTCCCCGGTGTTTCATGTCTTACCTAGTTTTAGCCAGAAAATCTCGTCCACAAACGTTTGACCAGGTCGTGGGACAAAAGCCCGTGGTCAGGACATTGCGCAACAGTCTCGCCCGTAACAGGGTCGCCCATGCCATACTCTTCTCCGGAGTCCGAGGCGTCGGCAAAACGACCCTGGCCCGCATCATGGCCAAAGCGATTAACTGCCAAACGGACGACCTCGGCAAACGCCCTTGCAACCAGTGTCCTTCCTGCAGGGAGATAGCGTCGGGCTCTGCCTTAGACCTCTACGAAATAGACGGGGCTTCAAACCGCGGCATCCAGGAGATACGCGAGCTCAAAGAAAAGATACGTTTCCTTCCCACCAACTCACCCTATAAAATAATTATCATTGACGAAGTACATATGTTGACGACAGAGGCCTTCAACGCCCTGCTGAAGACCCTTGAAGAACCCCCGGCTCATATTCACTTTATGTTTGCCACCACGGAAATCCATAAAATCCCCATTACCATCCTGTCCCGCTGTCAACAGTATGAACTCAAACGCATCCCGGCCGGCGAGCTCCATGACCATTTTCTCACCCTTGTCGAAAAAGAAGGCTATAAAATTGATCAGGGTGCACTTTCTCTTATCGTTAAGGAGGCCGGAGGATCTGTTCGGGACGGTTTAAGCCTCCTGGACCAGATGTTTTCATTCGGAGAAAAACACATTACCAGCCAAGACGTCGTCGATGTCCTCGGCCTAGTTAATCGTGAGATTCTAATCAATTTAACCACGGGACTCATCGAAGGAAAACCCGAGCCGGTGCTGAACGGTCTGCAGGATATTTTCAACTATGGCGTGGATATCAGGCGTTTTCTCGATGACCTCATGGAATATTTCAGAAACATCCTCTTCTGTAAAATCGAGGGCTGCTCATCTCTTATTGATATCCCGGAAGAAGAGCTAAAAGAGCTGCAGTCTCTTGCCCAAAATTATTCCAGCGAAACTGTTCACCAAAAACTCTCCCTGTTAATGCGTGCGGCCGAGGAAGTGCGTTATTCCCTGCACCCCCGTTTAACCCTGGAAACCACCTTCTTAGGTATTATTGAAGCGGGAAATGTTGTAGCCGTATCCACACTGCTTGAACATATCAATAAACTCATGGTAGCCGGGCCTGCACCAAAAAAAAAAGTGCCGACCACTGAAACTGACACAACCGTCCCCCCATCCGACCCCGGAAAAGATATTACAGCCTCCCCGAAACACTCCAAAGACACCGGAATAACGGATGTAAAGATCAATAAACCGGTACCTCAAAAAAAAGATGTTTTAAAACATTGGACGGAATTTATACAGTTTGTAAAAGAGAGAAAAATCTGGATGGCCAAGGATCTGCAGAGGGCAGGTGCCATGCAGGAAGATAACAGCGGCCCAGGCGAACTGCACCTTACCTACGACGACCGTGCCGACTGTACACTCCTTCTCTCGAAGGAAAACAACCGGTTGCTCACCGAATACACCAGGGAATTTTTCGGGCAGACGGTAAAAATAAAATTTATCTTTCCAGAAGACAGCGACCAAACTGGCGGAGAACAGACGGAAT
>CAZQOD010000109.1:0-11498 GCA_964594945.1 uncultured Desulfopila sp. | reverse complement strand
CAAAATCCACCTCCATCATAATGATGGAAGGAAAAATGAAACTCCAAACTCTAGCAGGTAAAATAAATGGACCAAAAATTAATCGCCGAAACAGACTACCGAAACGACTGCTGAAAGGGCTTTAAAGACGTGCGGGCACGCCTACAAAGCATGGATCACGACCAAATTTTCACCTTTATCTGCGACACCGATATGGCCGGTAAAATAAATCGTGTTATTACCGTCAACAGTGGTGAAATTATCGGTACCGACAAGACCCAAAACGGAACAATCATCACCATAAGAAAAAAATAATCACCTGACAAAGAGATCCTTGACATTCTTCCTCCTGGTTTGAGATACTTCTGTTAACCTTGAATTCAATGGTGTTGTCGGCATATCCCCCCTTTCGGCGCCACCACCTCTAAACCATGGAGATCAACAATGCGAAAAAAGCTCATATCCGTCATAACGGTGACATTAATGTTACTCCTTTTTGCCTGGCAATCTGAAGCATCTGTCAAGATCGGTGTCCTTGCCAAAAATGGGCCGGCCAAAGCACTGAAAAAATGGTCCGCCACCGGCGAATATCTTACCGAAAAATTGGGTCAACAGGTTGAAATAGTGCCCCTCAGTTTTGACAAGGTCATGGTGGCAATCAAGGGGGGTGATGTGGCTTTTTTTCTTATTAATTCATCCATGTTCGTTACCGCCAAGGTCAAGTACAATGCCGTACCGATCGCCACTATGATTAATTCACGACAAAATAAGGCCCTGAAATCCTTTGGCGGTGTTGTTATCACCAGTGGTTATAACGACACAATTAATTCTTTTGCAGATCTGAAGGGCAAAAAATTTGCGGCCGTAAAAAAATCATCATTTGGCGGTTGGCAAATGGCCTATAAAGAGTTTGTCGACAACGGTATTAATCCATTTAAGGATTTTGCCTCAATGGAATTTCTGGGTAAGCATGATAACGTTGTTTTCGCTGTACAGAATGAACAGGTCGACGCCGGTACGGTACGTACGGATACCCTGGAAAGAATGGTCGCAAGTGGTGACATTGCCATGGAAGATTTTAAAATCTTAGGTGAAAAGAATCATAAAAATTTTCCCTTTGTCTGTTCAACAAAACTCTATCCCGAATGGCCCCTGGGTAAAGTCGCCGCTACAGACGATGGTTTGGCTCTTAAAGTGGTCACGGCTCTAAAGGCCCTTAAGCCAACGGACAAAGCGGCAAAAACCGCTAAAATAATTGGCTGGACCGCCCCCCTTGACTACTCGGGAGTGGAAACCTTACAGCAATCGTTGGCGGTTGGTGCCTACACTCACTAATGATTCTGGGGATTTTTCAATAATATACCTGCTTGTGGGGAAATTATGTTTCAACAATTATTTCGAAATAATTTTCGAGCACAGCTTATCGTTCCCGTGGCGATAGCATTTATATGTATAGTTATCAGCGCCATTGCCTTTATAATTGTTGCCCAAAAAAGCAACCGCGCCCACCTCAATAAACAAATTGAAACAACCTTTGTTGAAACCGAGGCTTCTATTGAAAAAAACCTGGCAAGCCTATCCCGGCAGCTGGACAGCAAACTCCAGCGCATGCAAAAAGAGACATCGAAACAACTTAAAGAAGCGTCCACAAAAGCATTGCAGCAGACGGCCGCTTCGGTAATGGCCAATATGCAGACCATGCGAAAACAGAGCGGAAACAATCTGCTGCACCTTATGGCCTTATCCGCCATAAATGCTGTTATTACTCGTGATTTTGCCACATTAAACGGCTTTGTCCGTAGCGCCCACAAAAACAAGGACATTGTCTTTCTTTTTTATCAAGACAGTAATAAAAAGCCCCTTACCCGCTTTCTTAATCGAAAAAACAAAAAACTCGTCTCGTATTTACCAAAGGGCAGACCGGATATTACAAAAATTATCCAGGCCGGAAAAAATGACCCCGATGTCTTTGTGCTAAGCAGAAACATAACCTCGGACGGTGAAATCATCGGCAGCGTAACCCTTGGTATGGACATTACCCGCGCCCAGCAACAGGCCCGACAGATGAGCGCCCGATTCAATAACCTTGTCAACAACAATGAAAAACGAATAAACACCATTCTAGGCAAAGAATCAAAGGCAATTAATACCGAACTGCAGACCGTAGTTAGTAAAATACAAAAAGATATCACAAAGAACGCCGAAAAAACCGTGGGGGATATCACCCGCACCAGTAACAGACTCGCCGGTCGGAGCCGTAATCTGTTTATCGTCGGCTCTTTGCTCGGCCTCACCTTGATACTAATCATCCTTTTACTCAACGCCCGTTCCATTCTCAAACTACTGGGCGGCGAACCAGCAACCATGGTACAACTGGCAAAACGCATCGCCGATGGTGACCTGAGTACAGACGAGCAAACCATCAAACCCACACAAGACAGTCTCCTGGCCAGCCTCAATGAAATGAGAGATAAATTGCGCCGCCTCGTCGGCAAAATTGTCGATGAAGGCGACAATCTCCATTCAACCTCAACAGAACTCGCCCTGGCGGCCGAAGATATGACCAACGGCGCTGAACAGTCCGCAACCAAAGCCGATGCCGTTGCCACCGCAACAGAGAGGATGAGCAAAAACATGGGGACGGTTACCCAGGCAAGCGAACAGGCCGCCGAAAATGTTACCATGGTGGCCACGGCCATAGAGGAGATGACCTCCGCCGTACAAAAAATCGCGAGAAACACCGACAAGGCCAGAGCCATGACCAAGGAAGCTGTTGAATATGCAGATAATTCCACCGAAAAAGTCAACCAGCTCGGCAACGCAGCCGATGAAATCAGCAAGGTAACCGAGGTGATAACAGAGATTTCCGAGCAGACGAACCTCCTTGCCCTCAACGCCACAATAGAGGCGGCCAGGGCCGGTGAGGCCGGCAAAGGATTTGCCGTGGTGGCAAATGAAATCAAGGAACTTGCCAAACAGACCGCCGAGGCCACGGGGGAAATAAAACATAATATTTCATCGATTCAATCATCCACCGAGGCCACAATAGCTGAAATAACAGAAATAAGTTCCGTTATCAACAATGTAAACGACCTGGTCACCACCATTGCCACCGCGGTGGAAGAACAGTCTGTTACAGCCGGTGAAATATCAAATAATGTCAACGAGGCGGCAAACGGTATCGGTGAGGTTAACGAAAACGTGGTGCAGTCTTCAATCGTCGCCGGTGAAATAGCCAGGGATATCGCCGACGTAAGTCACGTTTCGCGCAAGGCCAAGGAGGGCAGTCTCCGTTTACAGGTAAGCTCACGGGAACTCAATACAATTTCAAAAAATATCAGAAAGGAAACAAGCCAGTTCCACCTAACACCGGAAATGAACGGTAAGCCGGTATAAGTACCTTGTTGCTGTTACTATCATCTGTTTTTTTATGGTCTATTATTTCTTGTTTTTTATTACAGCTTTTACAGAGTAAGGCACTAAACAGTTAGTAGCCGTCCCGAAACGGCTGTTTCTGGATGGATACCAACGACGATGTAAATAAAATCATATGGCAACATTATCCATTGCCGCAATATCCCGCTGCATCAGCTCAAGCATCTTTACAGGATCATCGGCCTTGCTAACGGGCCGCCCCACGACAACATGGTCGGCCCCGGAGGCGATGGCCATACCGGCGGTTACCACCCGCTGTTGATCATCATTCGAATCTTTGATATTTGCACCAGGTCTGATACCTGGGGTAACAATCAAGAGCTTTTCTCCAAATTCAGAACGCATCTTTCCAGCTTCAAGGCCCGACGAAACCACACCGTCACAACCAAGTTCCAACGCTCTTTCGGCCCGAAAAAGGACCAGATCCGCCACGGATCCGCTCATGCCCATGGCCCGCATATCCTCTTCACCAAAACTTGTCAGCACAGTGACGGCAAGCAGTTTCATATCGCCCCTGGCGGTAACGGCCGCCCGGATAATCGGATCGTTACCGTGGATCGTAACAAAACTTACGCCACGGTTATTAACCCGTTCCACGGCGAGCCTCACCGTTTCGGGAATATCAAAAAACTTAAGATCAAGCATCACTTTATGACCACGATCAACAATCCAGTCCACCGCTTCAAACCAACTGCCCATAAAGAGCTGGAGTCCCACTTTGTAAAAAGAACAGCGGGATTCACATTTTTTCACTAAACTTTTGGCCTGATCAAGATCATCGACGTCAAGGGCGACAATAATCCTCTCATTTATCGGGATCTCTTCTTTGTCCATATTTCTCCAGTTAACACTCGGGATATAAAAAATAATTTTCATTCAATGCCATTAATTTAATAGCAAAATGATGTGTAAAGTACTATTCCGCGCTGTGATGCCTCCACCCATATTTACGTTTCCACTTTTATACGGCTGGAAACACAACCGTGGCACGAACCGGAACGCACCCGCGCCGTATCCGAGAGCGAAATCACCCCCACAATATCAGTCCTGCCCCCATCGTGCACAAACAGACGATGGATATCGGCCATAATCATCTTTTTAGTCGCCTCCTCCAGCAATAGATCGACACTGCAGGTATGTACAGGAGAGCTCATAATCGTATGGGCGGCGTCTGTTGCATCGACACCATGTTTGTAAGTCAGTACCAGATCAGTTTTTGATATTATGCCGCAGGGTATATCATCTCCATCCACAATTAAAACGGCGCCGAAACGATAGGCGGAAAGGTCTTCCATCACAACATGTAGACTTTCATACATCGAAATAGCTTGCACCTCCGTCGTCATCACCTCCCGGACTGTGAAACGCCGTACAAAATCCCCCGTCGACCGTTTTTTGCTACGCAAATGGTTGTATTCACACTGGTGACAAAAGCGATATAACAGGCCGACAATATCCGGATAGGCAAGGGCCCCCACCACCGTACCTCCTTTGTTTTCAAGGATATAGAGTCGATAAACACCTTTTTCACGCATGGACTCCAGGGCCCCTTCAAGGGAGTCGTCCTGATTGCAAAAGAGCGGAGGAGAAACCATAATGTCTTCAATGGGAGAATCAATGGGCAGCCCGGCATAATAGGCCCCCATAATATCAGTTTTTGAAACCACCCCGACCGGGTTTTTCCCGTTATCAACCACAAGCAGGGCGTTGACCTTATATTTTATAAGGATGGTAATGGTATGATCGATGCTCTTACTTTGGTCCAGCTGCACCACCTGACGGCGCATGGCATCACGCACCAGAAGGTTACGAAGAGTATTTTTCTGCTCGATCACCACCATAATTATTCCCCGAGCCGCATAATAAGCTGATTAAAGAGATCTGAGATATAGACGATGCCGACAATCCGTCCGGATTGCACCACCGGCAGCCGACGCACATGTTTTTTGATCATAATATCGAGGATCACCATCAGGCTGGTATCGGCTTCGATGGTAACCACATCCGGGGTCATGATGTCGCCCACCAAAATTGTCTTTAGCCGATCGGCCATCATCCCGATCACTTCACCAATATCAACATCGTCCATGGTGCCGTAAAGATGAATATGCTTGGGTCGCAAATAGAGCAGGATATCATACATGGAAAGCATACCAACCAATTGCAAAGCCTCGTCGGTCACGATAAGACCAAACAGCCGCCTTCCATGTTTGCGGGTGGTTTCCTGAAACAGTTTAATAGCGTCATGGACCGGTGTCCGGGGAAGAAGAGTTGAAAATTCTGTTACCATAATATCTGCGGCTGTAGTCTTCATCGTATCACCTCAATCTCGATGGCGTAGTAAATTTACTTTCCCCATATTTACTAATAATACGCGGACATTGTCTTAAAAGCGAATCTTTATCGGAAACCTCAACCACAAGGGTAAAAACATCACCAAAAAGAGTAGCCCTTTGCAATTCCATCCCATTTACACGCACCGCTAATTTTTCGCCCCGACGACGAATATCCGACCAAAACCGTATATCCTCCCGGCCCGAACGACACTCAGTCAAGACGGTTTTCAACCATTGTTCAACCGCTGCAGCATTTTCGTTTGAAATATTTTTCTTTCCCCTCCGTTTCACCATATTGGCACTGACTTTAGGCATCGCGTAAAATTGCCCGCCCGATGCATCCGCTGCCGGAGAAGCGGATTTGCTAAAAACCGGTTCGGGCGGCCCTTGCCGTTTTTTTCTCTGCGCCGGACGGGAAGAAGCCGGGGCAATCATGCTTTCTCGTGACTGATCCGCCATTTGCAGCTGCTCCACCACCGGCTCTTCCCGAAAATCCGCGTCAATATTATAAACATTTAAGTAGATAACTACACTTGCGGCCACGGCAAGGGCCGAGCCAATATAACCAAGCCCCGCCGGTGTTCCCAGAAAATAGAGGCGGCCTCGTTTTTTTTTCGCCGACCGGGCCGTTTTAACAGACAGCCACTGCCGGTAGCAGATATCACAGTCACACAGATGTTGCCATTTATCCTCCAGCTCGGTCCCCGCATATCCGTCATCGGCCAAGACCGCGATCTCTTCAATCGACAGACACCGACCACTACGACCATCGTCCGTGGAAAGCAGAGAAAGCAGTACCGTTGCCCTGTCCAGTTTTTGCTCGTCCTCATGTTGTCGGTTAACAGTCATCCCATAACCCTGTCTTGCACACATTTATATTCTACCAACCTTCCGTTGTTAGACGGACATCAAGGTAAAAATTGTCGCTTTCTCAACGTAAAAAGGAGATAAGCTCCCCGTCCAGCCCCACCCTCTCAAACTCTTTTTTCAAACGCTTTAACAATCGGCGCATCCGGCCATGGGCCTGAAATCGCGTTAAACCAAGCATTTCCCCAGCCTTTGTAATATTAATCCCTTCCTGGAAATGAAGTTTCAACAATAATTTTTGTTGCGGTTTAAGATCAATTTTCAACCGGGCAAATCGCTTTTGAAAATTACTGGAAATATTTCCACCCTCAAAATTGAAAATGGCTTGGCACACATATCCGAAAAATTTCCTCTTTTCATCCTCTTCAAGATCCCTCCACTCCGTTCCTCCGCCTCTATCCGGTTGCAGATCGTCTTCATAAGCAATTTCGACACCTTGCAATTTACCACAATCGGGAATCCTTGCCAGCAACTGGTACGCCACCTCTTCAATCTCCTGCAACAATGCCGGGGGATAACGCCGGGCCAAAAACTCCACAGCTTCATCCGGACGCATTCGCTCAAGACAGAGGGCCGCAAATAGTTTTTCCCAAAGACCGCCCAGGGTCCTTACCCATAACGGCGGACGCACCCGGCCAAAGCGCTTCCTGGCAAAATCCTCCAATAATCTTGCCGTAACTGTCCTTAAAAATGTTGCAAAAGAGGCCTTACTGTTGAACGCTTTCAGCCGCGCCCATTCGTTTTCCGCCAAACCCTCCATAACCGCCAGGGCCGCCTCTTCGGCCAGGGTTGTATCACCAAACCTGCGCACAGCCATACTGTTGATGGATTGCCAGTGCGCCATTACTTTTTCTTTCCGGTTCGTCAAAACAGTATAAATCTCTGTTGCAATTTTTATAAGATACCTGAATTTTGCAGTCGTTAAGTCCGATGTCTTTGTTACCCGCTGAAAATACACGGCATTAATAACGTTGACGTAGTAATATACTTCAAACTATTGATAACGTAATATATCCAATGGATTTGTCGATTGCTAAATTTCAATATATTTTTTTTAAACAAAAATAAAAAAAATATGGGCGACACATTTTTGCCTCATTTCCGTCAAACCTTGAAGTAACAGCATGGCTGGACCAAATTATCAGGCCACAGCCACAACAAACAATGAAAGTGACTCAAGAGTGAAACCATTTTCATATAAAAAGTTAAATGCAATTGCGTAATCCGACGTTTTTATCTTTTACCCGAAAACACCACCAAAGGAGATATTGTGAAAAAAATAACACTAAAACATTGTCTTATCGCAGCAACCGCCCTCTCATTTTTATGCTCTGGATGCTCACAACTACCTGAACCACAACATAAAAAAAACAGTGTGGAGAACCGGAGCCAGGCCAGGACCAAAAGCGGAAAACAATCCCTTGAAGCAACAATCCAAAACAGCGAAGCATTGGCCTTAAAAGGCCTTAATTCCATGCCCGATGCAAATAGCTCCATGATGTATGCCTTACCAGAACCTTCCCCGGCCCAATATATCCACGACCAGGTGCCGTTCCCACCATATCCGGAACTGCAACGGGAATCTTACAACGCTCTAGAAGAAAGCCCTTTTATCAACACCGCCAATGACCCCCTTTCAACTTTTTCAATCGACGTCGACACCGCCTCCTATGCCAACGTCCGCAGATTTTTAAACGATGGTCGGCTACCACCCCCCGGAGCAATTCGTATTGAAGAAATGATCAACTATTTCACCTATAACTATCTAAAACCAAAAAATAACAAACCCATTGCCATTACAACCGAACTTGGCCCCTGTCCCTGGCAACCGAAACATAAACTTGTGCGCATCGGACTCCAGGCCAAAGATATCGATACTACTAAACTACCGCCTTCAAACCTTGTTTTTCTCATCGACGTTTCCGGATCCATGAACCACGCCAATAAGCTGCCCCTGCTGAAAAAGTCCATGTTGATGCTGGTCGATCAACTTACCGCGCGGGACAGAATAAGTATAGTGGTCTATGCCGGTGCCGACTACGTAGTCCTCGAACCCACGGCCGGCGATAAAACCACCACCATTAAAAAGGCCATAAACTCCCTGAACTCAGGTGGATCAACCCACGCTTCCAGCGGTATAACCACCGCCTATAAACTCGCCCGTCAGGTGTTTATGCCGGGGGGAAATAATCGTATAATTCTTGCCTCCGACGGTGATTTCAATGTCGGTATCACCAGCCGTGATCAACTGGAAAAATTAATTGCCAAAGAACGGGAGTCTGGAATTTATCTCACCGTTCTCGGCTTTGGCATGGGCAACTACCACGACGACACAATGGAGATCCTCGCCGACAAGGGTAACGGCAATTACAGCTATATAGACTCCCTGCTGGAGGCCAAAAAAGTTCTTGTCAAGGAGAGAATTCGCACTCTTTTCACCCTCGCCCGTGATGTAAAACTACAGATCGAATTCAACCCCGCAAAGGTTGGCGCATATCGTTTGCTCGGTTATGAAAACCGGGTCCTTGCCGATGAAGATTTCAATAACGATAAAAAAGATGCGGGTGAAATAGGCGTGGGTCACACCGTAACCGCCCTCTATGAATTAATGCCGACGGACGATAAAACACTCCCTTCCGTTGACCCGCTCAAATACCAGTCAACCACCCATACCTCTGAAAATTCGGCTGAAATTCTCACCATCAAACTACGCTATAAACCGTTAAAATCTAAAAAATCGTCTCTTATTGACCAACCTGTGATCGACCGTAATGTCGCCCTCAAACAGACCAGTAATGATTTCCGTTTTGCCGCTTCGGTTGCAGGCTTCGGCATGATGCTAAAAAAATCAAAATACACGGCCGACTTCACCTATGACCAGCTGATTTCCCTGGCCAAAAAGGCAAAAGGCACCGATGGAGATGGCTATCGGGCAGAATGCATCCGCCTGATGGAAACCGCCCAATTGCTCGTGGACAGTGAGAAAAAGTAATCCCATTGCGCTTTAATATTGCGTATAATATCTAACATCGCAAATGGCCGGTAAGCCGGTATAAGGCACTAAAAATTATTCCCGCAAACAGCGCAGCCTTTGATATCCATCATATGGCTGCGCTTATTTTTTCAGTAAAACTTCCCCCCCCCAAAAAGCATACCTATTCCCCGAAACTCCGGCAACTTGCTAATTATACCCTCCAACACTATACTATATAAGTAGTATCAGTATCAGCCCCATATCCACCTAACACCGGAAATAAACGGTAATCCGGTATAAGTGTTTTGTTGTTGTTACCAGCATCCGGGTTTTTATGGTCTATTATTTCTTATTTTCTATTACAGCCTTTACGTAGTAATATCTTAAGGTATCAAATGGTTAACCATAAAGGAGAGACATATGACAGCGAAAATTTTCATCAAACGAACTGTTTCATCGGAAAATGTCCTTGCTTTGACTATCCTTTTAAAAAAACTGCGCAGCCTTACCCTCAACCAGGAAGGATACATTTATGGAGAAACGCTGAAAAGAATCGATAAAAACGACGAATGTTTGGTAATCAGTACCTGGCGATCACTTGAAGACTGGAACGCCTGGCTCAACAACGAAGAACGTATCAAAATCCAAAACGATATTGATGCACTTTTGGGCGAGAAAACGCAATATTCCGTATACGAAGTCTAGCGCTTGTCCGACGATGTCGTTTTTCCCGACTCTGCGCTATCTTCAATAAAATAATATTTGTGGATAGCGCAGACTTTGATATTACACATGCGACCGTGCTAAATTTAGCTGCGTAAAAAATAATTTTTTGATTTTTGGCACGCCGGATTCAGGTTACGGTTTTTATAGAGTAAAACCCTGATAACAACCCAATATTGCCGTTTTATCAGAATGACTTGTTTTTGCTATTTACGTTATTGTTTTGCTTCACACACCTCCTTCGTGTAGGGTGGAATCCTTTGATTTTTTACCTAAACCCGATGCATTTAAACGGGCTTTGTAATCCACGGTTGTTTTTTAGTGGGCGGAACGTGGCAACAATTTAATTATATTGAGGAAATCGAAATGATTCTCGAAGGCGTTAAACTGATGTTCGTCGGCATGACCACTGTTATGCTCTTTTTGGTTCTTATGATATTTTTTATAAATTTTATTGCTTTTTTTACCCGTGGCGCAGCCAGTCGAGAGGTTGAGGCAATAAAAAAAGAACGAAATGCACTCATGGCCGGGAGAAAAAACGGATCTGGCTCCACCGATACTGATGACAATATGAATAAGGATATTGCAATTATTACAGCCGCCGTTGCAACATACGAGGCTGAACGATTTGCCCCGGTGTGATTGAATATTCGATGGAATTTACAATCCCCGAAGGAAACGGAATATGAGAAAAATTTATAAGGATATTTTATATGAGAGTGGTTTCACTCTTGAATCGCTTTCATTGTTCGTTATGGCTATGGCCTGATAATTTGCTCCAGCCATACTGATTACTTTGTAATTAACAAATAAAATCAAAAATATTTTCTCATCTTCTACGTACAGGATTTAGATCAAAAGCGAGGAGAACTGCGGTGAGTAAAAAAATTATTCAATTCATGGACACGTCTTTTAGAGACGGCTTTCAATCCGTCTTTGGCGCGCGGGTTTTTACCGACGACTTTATGCCTGCCGTCAAGGCCTCTGTAGATGCCGGCATTACCAATATTGAGGCCGGAGGCGGTGCCCGTTTCCAGAGCCTGTTTTTCTACTGTGGTGAATCCGCTTTTGATATGATGGATCGTTTCAGGACTGAAGTGGGTCCGGATGTGGCTTTGCAGACCCTGGCCAGGGGAATTAACGTTGTGGCATTAAGCCAATGTCCCCGCGATATTATCGATCTC
>CAZQOD010000108.1:0-11546 GCA_964594945.1 uncultured Desulfopila sp. | reverse complement strand
TTATTTACCTTGAGTACAGATGGCGCATCGGGTACGGAGGATGCGCCGTTGCCGACTGTGAAATAGTCATTACTAAAATCATAAATTGACGGGTTAGAGGCATCAATTACCCTGAGACGATAATGTGCATTGGCATCGTTGGGAACGGTCCAGGAAAAAGAGCCGGTATTTGCGGTCAACCCGGTTACGGTGGTGGTATATGTACGACCTCCATTTTCGGAGAGCATAATCTTTACCCTGAGTATACGGGACCGGGCATTATTAAAATTCGTCCAGGTAATGGTATGGTTCGAACCAATTCTTAATTTTTCACCACCGTTGGGAGATTCCAACCTGAGAAAAGGCGCATCACTCACCTTGGTCTTGTACTGAGGTAAATAATCGTTTCGAAAATGATTGTCATTGGCAAAAACATATACCGAATCGGCTCCTGCACGCAGGGCGGATAAAGTCTGAGCAATCATATTGGTTGTGGAATTTACTGCACCGTTATTATTGGTTGTCCCCAATCCGGTGGACTGTAATGTGGACGTTCCTCTGGTCTGTAGCAACTGCCACTTGACGCAACGGGCAAACCACCCACCCTTACCCGTCTCGATATTCCCGAGGGAAGTGGAATAAATCATGGGCATCATAATATCCACCAGGTTTTCCCTGGCCCATCTAGGCCAGTCCTGACCTATTTTTTCCGGATCCCTGGGGTCGGGAAAGACCGCAGCGCTGACCTGCATATCAGGATTTATGGAACGAACAAGATTTCGAACAGCCTGCACATGTTCGGAAATAATATATTGCGCAAAGCCTATACCACCGGAGAAAAATATTTTGGCACAAGCACCTGCGCTCAGCGACCAAGATGAAGATATCCACCTGGAACGGATAAGACAACTTATGGAAGTGGATCAGGAATATCTTGATCCCAATTTGAACCTTCTCAAACTTGCCGAAAAAATGAATATTTCAAGAAAGCATCTATCTCGAATAATCAACGAAACATCGGGATATAATTTTACCAATTTCGTCAACTCCTACCATGTAAAAAAAACTTGTCAATTACTTAAAGATAAAAACCTAAAAGACCAATTCATACTAGCACTGGCTTTTAAAGCAGGGTTTAACTCCATAACAACCTTTAATAAATCATTTAAGAAATTTACTACCTTCAAACTACAGAAAAATGCATTTATAAAATGATATGGAGAGCAATGAAACCTGAATAGTGCACCGTATTTCCCCGTAAATACGGTGGAGATACTGTTTTTCCATTGTTTTCAAATTAATAGTCTGATATTTTGCCTAAAAAGTATCGTTTTTACTAAAATATAAATCCTGCACACAAATAAAAATTTTTATTTTATCATATTGTTTTTACTTACAAGTTGTCTACTTTCCCATCCTTAAACCGGAGATATTAGTATGAAAAGATCCTTTTTGTTTTTAGTTTTACTGGTCACAGGCTCATTACTATGGATATGTTCCGCAAGCGGCCAAGTGCAAAATGTGGTGGTTTATTGTGATAGCGATTATATACCGTATTCATATGAAAAAAGCGGCAGAGCCAACGGGATTTATGCAAACGTTCTTAAAATTGCCTTTTCCAGGATGCAGGGCTACCACGTAACCATAAAACCAATAAACTGGAAAAAGGGGCTTAAGCGCATAGAAAAGGGTGAAATCTTTGCTCTTTATCCACCCTATTATCGCCCTAAAAAACGACCGTATATGGACTATACCGAACCAATTATCGATGAGGGGTTTGATATTTTTTCCTATGCTGACCTGGCGCCGACCCTGGGAAAAAATTGGCCGGAGGACTATAAAGGGAAGACCATCGGCATAAACAAAGGGTTTAATATCCCCAAAATGAATGAAGCCAAACATCTCGGTGTGAAATTTATTGAGTCTGATTCCACCACCAATATACTGGAGCTGGCATCGGGGAGGTTGGACGCTTATATCCACGATAAAAATGCCATGCTCTGGCAATTGAAGATATTAAGAAATTCTGGAAAATACGATGAAGATATTCACCAAGAACTGGTCCTTGTCGCCAATATCAGCAGGGAGCAGGGTTATCTGGGTTTCACCAATCGAGACCATGGTAAATTTGCATTCAAAAAAGACTTTGTACAACAGTTTAACTCCATCATTAAACAGATGAAAAAAGATGGCGTTGTACAGGCTGTTTTAGATTTTTATACCAAGTAATTACAATATATTATAAATAATTACAGAAATCGATTGCCTGGGCCCTTCTCCGGCAATCGATTTTCTTAAGACAGCTAATAACAACCTTTTCCCATAGTTTCTGAAAAAATTCCCTTACCCGTTGTAATCCACTACCATAATCAAGAAAAAATCTTGACAAAGCCGGCCATCATATCTATCACTAAACAAACGTTTAATTAGGATAAATATTATTATGCGAAACTCACCGAACACATCTCCTGATTCCAGGGAACGTATCCTGGAAGCCGCCGTAACCCTTTTTGCCCGAAAAGGGTTTGGCAGCACAGGACTCAGGCAGCTTGCGGAAACAGCCCAGGTTAATCTGGCCATGATTAACTATTTTTTCGGCTCAAAAAAAACACTTCTGAAAGAAATTTTGGATATTTTCTTTTCCGGCTATCTCGATGTAGCCCAGAGGGAACTTGCCCATCCCGGCAGTCGCGAAGAAAAGCTTAAGCACTTTATTTACGGAGCGGTACAATATTTTTTTAACCAGCGAGACTATCTCCTGGTAACCATTGCCGAATTACCCCGCGATGACCCAGAGATCATAGAACATAAAGCGAATTGGGGGCGGCAACTGGTTGAAATAGTAGAAAGATATCTTGGCCAAAATATAGGAAAAATAAATAATAACGGCATACCCACCGTGGTTTTCTGTTCCATGTTGACATCAACAATGGCTTCCCGCTTTCTTTTCGAACCCGTAATGGATCTAATTGGATCCGGAGAAATGGGCAAGATCTCCATGGAC
The DNA here is from genome assembly GCA_964594945.1 of uncultured Desulfopila sp. Lineage (GTDB taxonomy): Bacteria > Desulfobacterota > Desulfobulbia > Desulfobulbales > Desulfocapsaceae > Desulforhopalus_A. The sequence goes on along the minus strand of CAZQOD010000108.1, from coordinate 8,563 downwards.
AACTATGCCAAAACAATAAGCAGTCTCTTTATCAATATCATTACGGATGCATCTGGTGAAAAAAATGAGCATTAAAAAACGTATCGAAAACCAGTTTGAAGCATGGACCAGGATCATTATCAGATTTAAATACCTGGTCGTTTTTCTTGTTATATTACCCACGATTTTTATCGGTTCCCAGATCCGCTTCCTAACCATCGACACATCCAACGAAGGTCTGCTCCATGCCAACGACCCGATACTCACCCTTTATAATGATTTTCGTGACCAGTTCGGTCGGGACGATCTGCTGGTCCTGGCAATAAAAAGCGATAACATCTTTTCCCTTCCCTTTCTTGAAAAATTACAAAAATTACATAATCGCCTGGAAGCTGAAGTTCCCCATCTTAACGATATAACCTCCCTGGTAAATGCCAGGGACACTCGTGGCCGAGGTGATACCCTGCTGGTTGACGATCTGCTTCTTCATTTTCCAAAAAATAAAAAGGAGCTGGCTCAATTGAAAAAAAGGGTTATGGAAAACCCCCTTTACCGGAACCAGTTGATCTCCGAAGATCTCACCTTTACCACTATTATCCTGGAAAGTGATACATATTCTTCAAAACACACATCCGACGATGATCCACTCGCCGGTTTTGACGATGATTTAACAACAGATGATAATAGTGGCAGTACCCTACCAAAACCCGAATTTTTAACTGACCAGGAAAATACCGAAATGGTAGCCAAAACGAAGGAAGTAGCCGCCTCCTTTAACGGCCCTGATTTTATAATCCATATCGCCGGCAGCCCCATCGTCACCCACTCGGTGAAGCTCTTGATGATGAAAGATATGAAAAAATTCCTCCGGCTTGCGGTGCTCACCATAGGCATTTGTCTTTTTATTGTTTTTCGCCGTATCTCTGGGATTTTTTTACCACTTTTGCTGGTGGCTTTAACACTTATCGCAACCCTGGGCTTAATGGCCAAATTTGCTATCTCTTTTAAAGTACCCACCATTATTCTGCCCTCTTTTCTGCTGGCGGTTGGTGTCGGGGCCAGTGTCCATGTCCTGTCCCTTGTTTACCAGGGACTGCGCAGGGGCGAATCAAAAAATAATGCCCTTATTCACGCCCTCGGTCATTCCGGACTCGCAATATTTATGACCTCCCTGACCACCGCTGCCGGGCTGGCTTCTTTTGCGGTGGCTAAAGTTGCACCCATCGGTGACCTGGGCCTTTTTTCCTCCATCGGTATTCTCCTTTCCCTGCTCTACACCATAACCCTGCTTCCGGCACTACTCGCCATTTTCCCCCTTAAGAAAAAGAAATTTCACGATAATACCTCTTCTGAGCCAATTTTTGACCGGTTTTTAGACTGGGTTACGCTGGTTACAACTTCCAAACCGAAACTTATCGTCTTTATCTCTTTAATAATGGTACTCGGGTTCTCGACGGGTATTACAAAACTGAAATTTTCACATAATTTACTGGCCTGGCTTCCTGAAAAGATGGATGTGCGCGTGGCCACAGAAACAGTAGACAGCAACCTAAAAGGCTCCGTCGCCCTGGAACTGGTACTGGACACAGGCCGGGAAAATGGCCTCTATGACCCAAGGGTGCTGAATGGTATGGATAAACTCGGCAGAAAACTTGAGAATTTTAGGCAAAACAATCTTTTTATAGGTAAGGTTATCGATTTAACGACTATTTTAAAAGAAATCCATAAGGCCCTTAACGAAAACCGGACGGAAATGTATAGGATACCCGCCAACGCCCCCCTTATCCCCCAGGAATTCCTTCTTTTTGAAAACTCAGGATCCGATGATCTGCAGGATTTTGTCGATTCTCAATTTTCCAAAGCCAGGGTAACCATCAAAGTACCCTGGCGGGACGCCCTATCCTATGTGCCGTTCATCCACACAATTGAAAAACAGTTCAGTGAAACCTTTTCTTCCATCAAAATAGGCGATAAACCCATCACTATTTCCACCACGGGAATAATGTCGCTCTTTGCCCGTATTCTCTACGCCACCATGTATTCAGCCGCCCAAAGTTATGGTATTGCCATTGTCATCATCACCCTGCTGATGATCATTCTCATCGGCGATTTGCGTATGGGCCTCGTCGCCATGCTCCCCAATATCAGTCCCATCCTAATGGTTATGGGTATTATGGGTTGGTTTGCCATTCCCCTTGATATGTTTACCATGTTGGTGGCCTCCATCGCCATTGGCCTTGCCGTGGACGACACCATTCATTTTGTCTATAATTTTAAAAAATATCACCTCGAATCAGGCAACGTTCGCGATGCGGTCTCCAGGACCCTACATACCGCCGGTCGGGCCATGCTCACCACCTCCGTGGTTCTTTCCATAGGTTTCTTTATCTTTATGTTTGCCTCCATGCATAATGTCTTTAATTTCGGCATGCTAGTTGGACTGGCCATTATTATCGCCCTGCTTGCCGATTTTTTTCTGGCCCCGGCGCTTATGGCCTTAACCGTAAAGAATAAAACTTTTTAATACTGTTTTGACACTGCCTGAACTTCGTACAAAATCTTAAAATATCGGAGAACTAAATATGAAAACAAAAAATATATCTTTGACCGTTCCTCTTTTCCTCGCCCTTCTATTTCTTTTGCCGATTCCCCCCGCCCGGGCATTAACCGGTCTGGAAATTATGAAAAAAGTGGATCACCGTGATGACGGAGATAATATGACTGCCGACGTGAAAATGATACTTATCGACCGCCGAAATAATAAACGCATCCGTGATATAAAAGTCTTTACCAAGGATATGGGAGAAGATACCTGGAAAATACAATTTTTCCTTTCACCCGCCGATGTAAAAGACACCGCCTTTCTCACCTACGATTATTATGAAGGTGGTCGTGACGACGACCAGTGGCTCTATCTTCCGGACCTGCATAAAACCAAACGTATCGCCACTTCTGATAAATCATCTTCTTTTATGGGCTCCGATTTTTCCTACGCCGATATGACCAGAAGAGTTCTGGATGAATGGAAATACAAATTACTAAAGGATGGAGAAGTACAGGGGCATAAAGTTTGGCTGGTGGAGGCCGTGCCGGCAAACGATATGGTGCGTGACCGTTATGGATATCTGAAATCAGTACTTTTTATCCGCCAGGATATCTCCATGGGGGTGCGTGCCGTGCATTGGTTAAAGGAGGGGAAAAAGATAAAATACCAGGAAAACCTTGGTATAAAGCAAATCGACGGCATCTGGGTTGCGACGGAACTGAAAATGAAAACCACTAAAAATAAAGTTACCCTTCATCGCACTGTTATTAAATATACCAATATTAAATATAACCAGGACTTAAAAGACACCTTTTTCACCGTACGAAACCTTGAAAAAGGTTTATAAATAAATCTTGCCCGCAATTTCACTGAAAACTACCCAATTACCAATTTCCGGGGTGTTTTTTTACAACGGTGCCTTAAATACTTCACATAGCCACCAGGTATCGGAAAATCCGAATTTGCCAATCACAAGATTTAAATACCGCAAACAAATATAAACCGTGTAAAAATAATGTGTTATACTTACATTAAACAATCTGCAGCAATATTCTTTACAACCTGCTACCTTCTCATCTTTTACGCATTCACCACACCCTCGGCGGCTGCTGACTTTGACGATATACTTTCCGGTTTCAACGAATCACCATACGGAACAGGTGAAGAAAACACCGACGACCTCGCAGTAACACTGGCCGGATTTGATAATAATAATAGCAGCGTGAATGGACAGGAAGATCACGAAAGAAATATCATACCCGACTGGATACAACCGTTTGCTTCCCTCTCCTTTAAAACTTCATGGAATTACAAACATAAACCACCGGAGGCTGCTAACCCCGATTACCGTGGATTTTCCATGTTGAAAACCACCGTTGCAGTCGGTGCGGATATCGACCTGGGATCTTGGAAAGGTCGTATCAGCGGACATGGATTTTACGATGGTGCCTGGGCGGTGGCGGGCAGAGAAAATTACAGTGATGTCTTTCTCAATAATTACGAAAACAAAAGGGAGGTAGACGAGCTATACTTAAACGGTGATATCGGCGACAGTTTCGATTTCAAGATCGGTCGCCAGGTGGTCGTCTGGGGCAAGGCTGATAATGTCAGGGTAACCGATATCCTTAACCCGTTAAACAATCAGACCCCCGGCATGGTCGATATAAAATATCGCCGCCTACCAGTTACCATGAGCAAATTAGACTACTATCTTGGTGATTGGAACTTGAGTGGTATTATTATCCACGAAATTAGTTTTGATAAAACGCCCGTTTATAACAGCGAGTTTTTCCCCGCTTCATTGCAGGCTCCCCCCAAAGAGAGACCGACCAACTACAGTTTGAAAAATCAACAATTCGCTATGGCTGCAAATGGTATTTTCAGAGGATGGGACATATCATTTTACCATGCAAATATCTACGATCCACGGGGCCATGTAACTAAAAAAAGAGGGAGGACTACACTAACCCACAACCGTGTCCATATGACGGGAATAACAACAAATATCGCATTTGGTAACTGGCTGATCAAAGGTGAAGGGGCCTGGTGGCAAGGCCTTGAATTCGGAACAACACCCCACAAGGACTTTAACAGAGCTGATCTTATGGCAGGCATTGAATATACAGGCTTTTCTGAAACCATGCTCTCCCTGGAAATGGTCAATCGCCATATACTCGACTTTGATATGAGGTTAACCAGGGCCCCTGATTATGCCAAAGAAGACCTCCTGCAAACCGTAATTATGTTGAGCAGGGATTTTTATAACGACACCATCAAATTTAAAATACTTTGTTCCCTCTTTGGCGCTTTTGGAGAAGACGGGGCTTTTGAAAGAATACAACTCGCCTACGATTTCAATGATAATATCAGCCTAACTGGGGGAGTTATCTTCTATCAATCTGGGGATATGATCAGTTTTTCTAATATTGGTGATAGTGACAGAATATTTTTTGAATTCAAATACTCATTATAAAATCCCATTTACCTTTACACCACGAATACATTTTTGAACCTTTCATGTACTTACTAATTCTTCGTTCTTTAATTGGAAAAACTGTACATTACGCATTTATAATTAAGTGCCCTAACACTTAAGTCGCCTTCATTGTTCGTTGTGGCTGTGATCTGATAATTTGCTCCAGCCATGCAGGTTACTTAATACGATTATTACCGGATAATGCAGTCGAATTTCCTAAACTGAGGTAAATGGTTCCGGTAAATTTTTTTGTAATCGAGCCATAATTAAATTATCCGTCAAAAAAATACCGTTATTGCCGACACCTGAATCATCGTTGAGGTTGTTTTCAAAGTGCATATTAAGGATTTCATTAGCTGCACAGTAAGATTTGACATAAATAATTGATAAAAGCATGCAGAAAGCAAGCATTTATTTGATGTAACCATGCTGTTTTATGTAAAAAAATGATTTTTCATTTTTTCCCTATTTCACAATTTTAAGTCCTGTTGGCGAGAGGAGAAAATTTGTATTTTTTATTAAAACAATTGAAGAAAAAGGCTGTAAAGTAATGGTTCCATTTACTTGATTTTTATTCAAATCATAATATCCAACCGTACCCAAATTAATAACTTTTACATTTTTAGTATCGTTGTAAAATATTCTTGACAGTCTTTCATCACCTGTTTGTAGTGAAAACCAATTTGTCTTGGAATGAGCGTCCTTGCCGCTGTAACTTTGCCAATCTTCAAAGGTTCTTTGTGTCCAAGTCGTTGTCGATGTAAGGATATGGGTTGAATCAAACGGATTAAATAAAAAATTATAGTCACAATTGTGTAGTTTAGAATGGTCATCAGTACCTAAAGTCCACGATTTAGAATCAAAACCATACATGACATTATTTCTAAACGAAGTAACATAGGCACCTGCATTGTAAACACCCATAATTGAAGAAAACATCTGCCCATTATTACTGCAGTCATATGCAATATTATGTTCAATTTTTCCTGTGGATTTGGAAAAAGAAATAGCTGCTATTGTTGTATTAAAAATTGTATTCCTTAATACATTAATGTTTCTTGAAAAATGATCTATATAAATCCCTTTTCCATAGAGTGGTTTATAGGTATTGTTTGTTCCATCGGTATTACCAATGATATTCATGATAATGTTGTCGAAAATATCAATATCATGTACTTCTGTAGAGCTTAAATTTGTTGTACCAAAAGTCCTTATGGCACCGCCATCACCTTTAGCATAACAATTTTCATCAAAAACATTATATTGAATAAGCATATTAGAACCAAACATGTCTATTCCATTGTAGGCGGTTCTTTTTATCTTATTGTATTTAAAAGTGTTACCAAAACCGGAGTTTTCTTCATGAAAGCACCTGTTTCGTATTCCATTGCCATTTTCTGTTGACTGGGAGGCTGTCAGACTTCCTCCCATCCCTGATTTGTTTAAATTTTCTATAAGTCCAATGTTGATTATTGTATTGCTGTTAAAACTTGAATTTCGAGAATATAAATCAATACCAAAATGATTTGCACCATTTATAATATTTTCATTTATTTCAAGGTATGATCCGCCTCTTTTGCCTTTTTGACCGGTACCGGCGCCAGGTCTTTCTATCCAGGTATCTAATTTAATCCCTGTATCATCAATATTCAGAATTTTATTATTTAAAATTTTCACATTGGATATTGCATCACCTGACATTCCTGCAGGCATTGTAATACCCTGGGCAAAAAAATTGTTGATTTCAAAGTTCTTGATAATCACATGATTGATTGGGTTTGGACCACCGAGGATAATGCCTCCAAACGAACGAGTATCTTCGCCTAAAATAATTGAGCCTTCAATATTTTCAGGAGAGCCTTGAGAGCTGTACAGATAAACTCTCAAACTATTTTTATCAAAATACCATTCACCATCCATATCCAAAGTACTTAAATGATTATTGATAAAATAACCCCATCCTTTACAGCCTCCCAGACAATTTACACCACTGTTAAGAGTTAAAGTTGTCCCAGAGTTTGCAATAATTTCTCTGTTAACAATTGACCATCTTCTGTTTTTTAAATGTACATAAGCGCCTGTCCAGTTTGTGCCGGAAGGTAACTCGGCATCTGTAATTATAGTTCCGGAATTTTGTAAATCAATTGATGAATAACCACCATTATTGTTTGAACCAATATTTGGCCATCTCCCAAAAGCTAATCTTTCATTATTTTTAAATAATTGGTTTATTCCATAAACCGTATTACCAACTAAAAATCGATTTCTGTTATCTCCTGTTGAAAGTTCAGAATAATATAAATTAGTATTTCCAGAGTATTGAACCCAGTTTGTAATAGGAAGAGAACCTGAAATAATTGGTTTATTGTTGCAGTTTTCAGGATAGGAACCAAAAACAACAGGATTTGCCAGGGTTCCTGATTGAGAAATTTTCAACATCTCTTTTTTCCAGATATCTCCACACTTAAATAAAACTTTATCCCCTGCATTAAGGTTCAATGTATTCGCCTTATCTATTGTTTTAAATGGATGCTCAGGGCTTAATCCGGAGGAGGTATCATTTCCAGAAGAACTTGAAATATAATAAGTCTCTGCATTTGCAATTTGATTAAAAAAGCAAAAAATTAATACTAAAATTGTAATACCTGTGTTGAATTTAAATTTCTTCATAGAAATTAGAACCTCTTCATTTTCAATTTCTCTTCAAAAGCTTTAACTCCGTTGGGATTTGTGGAGTGGTGGAACCTGTGTATTCATATGCACCGATATAACTTCCATTCTCTCCACCGTTAATAGCTTTGGAACCCGGTTCTACACGAAGCCCGTCATCTGCTGTAAAGGGTAATCCATCCGGTCCTAAGATATTAGAGGAGTTTACAAAAAGAGGGTTTTCATCTATCAAGTCTGTTGAGGAGCCCGGGTTTGGATCCCGTCCACATTCAAAAATAATATTATAGCCATTATCATAGGAAGCGCCATTTTCAGTTTCCGCCCAATAGGAAGCATTGGCACCGGTTATAATATTATTTTTTACAATCCCATTGGCATCCCCCCTAAAACCAATGCCATGGATTGCCACATTAAAAAATGTATTGTTTTTAACTACAATATTCTGGGTTCCGGTTGTGAGGATGCCCCATGATGTGGGAGAATCAAATATATTATACTGCACAGTAATATTTTTAAGTTCATGACCACTTGCACTGATTACACCTTGATGAAAAAAACCTCCTACGTAATTATATTCAATCAGGATATCTTCGGCAAAATAGTTTGCGTTAGAAAAAGTTTGGAATCCATCTGTGTGAGAATTTCCTACTTCTGATTCTAAAGTACCATGAAAAAAATTATGCCTTATAATTATATCTTTTCCAAAAAACCGCATATAATCTGCATCTTCATCAGCGTAGACAAGTCTTTCCACTTCGTTATTTTCAACCAGCCAATGATTACCCGAAGCAATAAGTCCTTTGTTACATTTATACATATGATTGTATGCGACATAGATATTATCCCATAGACCATTATTGCTTCCACCCCAACTGGGAGAAACTCCCTGTCCC
>CAZQOD010000107.1:0-11755 GCA_964594945.1 uncultured Desulfopila sp. | reverse complement strand
CGTAATAAAGATTTTTGACGAGTTTGATGTCCAGCCAGGAATTGCTATTTGCTCTAACTCCTGCTTGTAATCATAATTTTATCCTTTTATAAAAGCGAGGCACGGGAAATCCGGGATGTTAACTATACGGTATGGTTGTGGTTAAATTTATCGAGCGCCTTGGTTTAAAGTAGAGTCTCTTATTTTGGACGGATGCAAGTTATATAAAAAGACGAAAAATGTTGCAATAGTTGTTAAGAGCAGGTATGCAGAGCTGCCCTGCTAAGACCTAAATTTTGCAGTTCATTAGTCGATTCCGGTAGGGGTGAAAGAAAGGCAATGTTTACTAACGCAGACAAGCTGCAAGTAAGTGTCTTGTTTCTGTTATGAACCTGTTAAGTTGAACATTACCTTTATTTTCTTGTTTTTCTTTACAGGTTTTATGGAGTAAGGCACTAAACAGTGTTGTGGTAGCCTTGTTATTTAATAACATATTAATTTTTCACATATTATTATGCAAGATTTAAATAATGTTCCTGTCTGAATTTCCCATGACTTTTCCAGGGGGCCGGTCGAAATTCTTATTTTCCTATGTTTTTCGAGCAGGTTTCTTGATAACCCATAAAAAAGAAATGATATGTTAATACATCCAACAGCCGTAGTTGATCCCGAAGTTATACTGGATTCGTCCGTTTATGTTGGTCCATATGCGGTAATTGAAGCAGGTGTTCGTATCGGTGCGGATTCCAGAATAGAGGCCCATGCGGTGGTGTCCGGTCCCACGACGATAGGGAAAAGAAATATTATTGGTTCTTTTGCAACGGTGGGTGGGGCACCCCAGGACTTGAGCTATAAGGGTGAACCAACGGAGTTAATTATCGGTAACGATAATCAGATACGTGAATATGCATCAATCCACCGAGGAACTCCAAGGGGTAAAAAGAAAACTGTTATTGGGAATAATAATCTTCTTATGGCTTATACCCATGTCGCCCATGATTGCGTGGTGGGGTCTGATATTATTATGGCTAATGTGGCCACCCTGGCGGGTCATGTGGAAGTTGGTGACAGGGCATCCATTGGTGGTTTAGTAGCTGTACACCAGTTTTGCAGGATAGGGCCTCTCAGCTATATTGGCGGCGTATCCGGAATCAGTCTTGATGTTCCACCTTATGTTATTCTGGCGGGCACAAGAAACAGAACACGTATATCCGGTATAAACAAGGTTGGTATGCGGCGTAATGGATATAGCAGGGAGACTATAAAAAATCTTGAATCCGCTTTTAGGACTATCTTCAGATCGCCGAACCTGTTGATGAAGGATGCCATTGAAATTGCGAAAAATAATTTTCCAGACTGTCCGGAGGTACAAAGCCTGGTAAAATTTTTTGAAGACTCAAAACGTGGTGTTGTTAAACAGACCATAGAGGATTAAGGGATCAGCAACTCATGGCAAATCACGCAAAAAATATAGGTGTTATTGCCGGTGGCGGCCAGTTTCCTTCGCTTTTTATTAGGGCGGCCCGGGAAAGGGGACGTCGCATCGTACTGGTGGCTCATAAAAATGAGACCGATCCACGACTTGCCGATATCGCAGATGAAGTATGTTGGGTTAAACTTGGTCAGCTTGGTCGGGTAATTTCTTTTTTTAAAAAAACCGGGGTAAAAGAGACGGTCTTTCTGGGTACCATTACCAAGACCAGGATTTTTAAAGATATTTTCCCAGATTTGAAAGGAATGTCCCTATGGAATAAAATTGATAAAAAACAGGATGACGCAATTCTCCGTGCCACGGCGGTTGCCCTTGAAAAAGAGGGTATTGATGTTTTGGAATCAACCCTTTACCTTCGTCATTTACTCTTTCCGCAGGGTGTTTTAAGCAAGGCTAAGCCCAGTAAAAAACAGCTAAAAGATATAGCCTTTGGATGGCAGAATGCCAGGGCCATCGGTGCCCTGGATATAGGTCAATGTGTTGTTGTCCGGGATTGTACCGTTCTGGCCGTTGAAGCGATTGAAGGTACTGATAATGCGATTATCCGTGGAGGAAAACTGGGCAAAGAAAAGGTGGTTGTTGTAAAGGTCAAGAAACCGGGGCAGGATTTTCGATTTGATTTACCAGCGACCGGTATCAATACCGTTAAGACGTTGGCAAGTGTTAACGGGGCGGTTCTTGCTGTAGAGGCCGGCCACTCTCTCTTGTTTGATCAGGAACAAATGATTGAAGAGGCGAATAAATCTGGTATTGTGGTGGTCGGTGTTAAAGAAATGGATGATGGTTCGCTGCTTGTTTCCTAAACGAAAAACCTGAATTTTACCCATTGGGAACGATAAAATTATTGAATCTGCTTTATTATTAATACGTTGAAGTGTTATTATGCGTCGATGCCATTGATGCCTCATATTTCCTGCGAACTTGCCGATTGCAAAATTTAGCTGTAACTTGGGCTCTATGTGCATGGTTTAGGACTGAAAATTGAGTATTGGGCTTTTGGCTTGGGTGCCTTTGAGTGATGTTTGCAAATGTTACCCGGCCGGAAAAGAGTATCAACTTTAACGAAGGGGTACTATGCAAGCAATGATTCTGGCGGCTGGTATTGGTTCCAGGTTGCGGCCACATACGCTGATTCGTCCAAAGCCACTTTTCCCTGTCCTAAATCAACCCCTGTTACTCCTTACGATAAAGAGGTTAAAACAACTTGGTTTTAGCCATATTATCGTTAATTGTCACCATCTTAGAGAACAAATTATTGAGATGATATCGGGTATAGACGGGGTAACTCTCCAGGAAGAAGAGGTTATTCTTGGCACCGGAGGTGGCTTGCGGACCGCCCTGGCATATTTACGTGACGAACCTCTTTTTGTTAGTAACGGGGATATTTATCATACCATCGATATCTTGAAAATGTATTCCCACCATCTGCAAAATAAAAATATTGTCACCCTGGCGATGCATAACTATCCGCGCTTTAATAATGTGCAGGTCAAGGAAGGTAAGGTTGTCAGTTTTGATAACAGGGATGAATATCTGCAACTTGCCTTTACAGGTTTACATGTTATAGAACCTTCGGTTATTGAGAATATTGATTGTAAAGGATTTTCTTGCATAATTGATCACTATAGAAAATTGCTCGATGCGGGTAAGAGTATTGATTGTTACAGGGTTGATGACTGTTATTGGACGGATATGGGTACTTCTGCGGATTATCTTGCTCTGCACCAGGGCTTACTTAACGATACCATACCGTGCTGGCCCGAGATAGGACCGGTCAGAAAGCCATACTGTATCGGTAAAAGAGCCAAACTGCCGGCGGGCCTGGCATTACACGGTTGGAGTTGTATTGGTGATGCCCATATCCAAAACGATTGCCATCTGGAGCGCGTTGTAATTTGGGATGATGTTTATGTTCCGGCCGGCACGACTTTGATCGACACGATAGTATCCGCAGATCCACAGTGATGGTTAAATGGAAATAAGCCTTGTTTGCAAAAAAGCGTGGATTGCATGCCCCGTTCCCCTGTTACTGAAATTATAAATGAAGCTGGGCAGTTGCTTCGCCGTAAGTATGGTTTTGTCTCGGCGGATATTGAGCGGATTATCCGGCGGGGTTATTATCAAAAAATAGCAGCCGATGGGTCCGGCCGACAGTTTTTACGTCTTTGTTTGCCGGGTTTTCCCAGTTCTATTATTGTCGCCCCGGCGGCAACTTCCGCCGTTGAAATGGCCGAATCAAGAGCCATGTGGGAAATTGGTCGTCATTTGCATGGCGCGGGGGTTCCCGTTCCGGAAATATATGGTTGGCAGCAACAAAAAGGCATACTTCTTCTGGAAGATTTGGGGGATCTGCGTCTGCATGACATAGTTGTCAACTCCCGACAGTCAGATAGTGATTTGGACTTTCTTTCTTATTACCGTCATACCATAAAGGCACTTGTGAAAATGCAGATTTGCGGAGCCCGGGGTTTTCTTGAAAGCTGGTGTTGGGATAGTCCCCGTTATGATGCAAAAGTGATGATTGAGAAAGAGTCCAACTATTTTATAAACGGATTTTGGCGGGGGGTGCTCAGAGAAAAAGAAAATTGGCGGGTGAATGACGAATTTGAAGATATCGTCAAGCGGGTCTTATTATTTCCTTTATGTTTTTTTATCCACCGTGATTTCCAATCAAGAAATATCATGATAAAGGGAGGTTCTGTCAAATTTATAGATTTTCAGGGCGGTCGATTTGGCCCGCTCGGTTATGATATAGCCTCGCTTTTGATTGATCCCTACGCCGGGTTGTCAAAAAAGATCCGTGAAGAGTTACTGGCTTATTATATAAAAATTGTTGAGGATGATTACGGTGTGGACGGGGGAGAGTTGCTTATGGAGTATCGTTTACTTGCCTTACAGAGGAATTTACAGATTATCGGAGCGTTTAGTTATTTGAGTAGGGAAAAAGGCAAGTTGTTTTTTGAAGCATTTCTAATGCCCGCACTCTATTCCCTAAACGATATTCTTGGAGACGAACCATCTTTTTCTCAATATACGTCACTTCGTGGTATGGCAAAACGGGGAGTTGCTTTTCTTGAAAAATCTATTTAACCCGGTAAAGACGGATGGAGTGACTTAAAGTTCTACGGAACTGTTTTTATGTGTTGGTGCGATTAATGGCAAATATTTTTAGTGGATCTGCCGATTGCAAAATTTAGATAGTGCCTGTCCATAAATGGCTATTTTGCTCTAACTCTTTGTTGCTCTCAAAATTTAATCCTTAGAATATCATGTATATGCATGTGGTTAAATTCATCGAGTGTCTTGATTTAAATCAAAATATCTCATTTATGGACAGACACTGGATAGTAATTTCATAAAATATTCTGCTGGCAGGTAAGGTATGTCTTTGAAAATTGAAAATCCTCTGGTGGCCCTGGTCGGTCGTCCCAACGTTGGTAAGTCAACGTTATTTAACAGAATTACAAAATCACGTAAAGCTATTGTTGATCCAACACCGGGTGTAACCAGGGATCGGCACTACGATCAGGTTACCTGGGGGGATAAATCTTTTGTCCTGGTGGATACCGGCGGTATTGACGATAATCCAGAGGATCTCTTGGTGCATCATATTAGGGAACAGGCCATGCAGGCCATCGCAGAGGCGGATATTATCCTTTTTTTGATGGATGGCAAAGAGGGGGTAAATCCAGCTGATTATGAAGTTGTTGAACTTCTGCGCCGTACGAAAAAACCGATTTTCCACGTGGTAAATAAAATTGACGGTCCGGAAAAAGAAATTGAACTTCTCTCTCAGTTTTATGAATTGGGTATTGATGAACTTTGGCCCCTGTCTGCCGAGCATAGTTACGGTTATAGGACTTTGATGGAGGATCTTTCAGTATATATTGATGACGGCAACAGTGGCTCATCTTTACCGGATGGTACCGTTAAGGTAGCATTTTTTGGTAGGCCTAACGTTGGTAAATCATCGATGATTAACATGATACTCGGTGAAGAACGTATGGTCGTTTCCGAGATTTCCGGTACGACCCGTGATAGCGTGGATACCATGGTAACTAAAGGTAAATACAGCTATTTATTTATTGATACGGCGGGCATAAGACGCAAAGGCAAGACCCGTGAAAAGTTGGAAAAATTCAGTATCTTGAAATCTCTGGCCGCCATGAGCAGATGCGATATAGCTGTGGTACTCTTAGATGGTGAAGAAGGTATCACCGAGCAAGATACCAAGGTGATTGGTTATGTTCTGGACCAGGGAAAAGGGCTTATTGTACTTGTTAATAAATGGGATTTACTGGAAAATGATAAAAAAAAGCAACAGGCAGTAATGGCGGAGGTTGGACGACAACTGCCGTTTCTGGGATTTGCGCCGATTCTGAGTGTTTCCGCTCTGACCGGATATGGTATAAAGAGGCTATTTCCGGTTATTGGTTCAGTTTTCCGGCAATTCCAGGCAACCTTTGCAACTTCCGCCTTAAACAGGCTCCTCCAGGACGCCATCGACAGCCATTCGCCCCCGATTTATAAAAATAAGCGGTTAAAATTTTATTATACATCGCAAATAGGTACCTGCCCTCCTAAATTTGTTATTATGACCAATAGTTATAAAGGAATACATTTTTCATATAAACGCTATTTGACCAATAAGTTTAGAGAGGGGCTTGGCCTGGACAAGGTGGCTATCCAATTAATTTTTAAAGATAAATCTGAACAACGTAATAAAAAATAATCAACCGTTTTTCTGACACCTTAAGGAGAAGTGGACTAAAAGAATATGCCTATTGGGAAGGTAACTAGTGTCTGTCCATAAATGGCCACTATCTCCTAACTCTTCGTTGCTTTCAGAATTTAATCCTCCGATAAAGCAAGGTGCGAGAAATCGAGATATCGTATATATGCCTGTGGTTAAATTCATCAAGCGCCTCGATTTATTGCAAATTGCTCATCCATGGGCAGACACAAGTTAATGATATTGGATTCGCACTGGAATTATTAATTATTGGTGTGGTTTTAACGTGCGGCGTCGTCCATGGCTTTTTTAAAGCTCTCTGCGGAATCTGTAATTGTATTATCCGGTACGCAGAAGGCTATACGGATATAGCCGGGGGTACCGAAGCCCGCACCGGGTACTGCCAGGATTCGGTGCTGTTGAAGGATTGCCGCAAATTCTATATCATCTTTAAGCGGTGTTTTGGGAAATACATAGAAGGCGCCCTTGGGGGGGGTAAATGAGTAACCGGCGTCGCTTAATATATCGCAAATCAAATCCTTGCGTCTGGCGTAAATATTATTATCTACACTTACATCCTGCAACTCGGCAACAACCCTTTGCATAAGGGCGGGTGCATTGACAAATCCGAGAATTCTATTGGCAAGGGTGAGAGCATCCAGCAGTTCTTTTTTATCTGTAATTTCCGGATGGACTGCCAGGTAGCCTATTCGTTCACCGGGCAGGGAAAGATCCTTGGAGTATGAAGATAAGACTATACTGTTTTCGTAGGCTTTGAAAATACTTGGTACTTCATGGTTATTAAAGATTATTTTACGGTATGGTTCGTCTGCTATCAGGTAAATTACGGTATTTAGCTTTTTACCAATCCTGCCAAGAAGATCCCCCAGCTTTTTAAGTGATTCCGCCGTGTATATTTGACCACACGGGTTGTTCGGGGAATTGATGATTATCGCTTTAGTCTTACTGCTAACGGCCTTTTCAATGGCAGCGAAATCGAGGTTAAATTGATCGTCTGTTCTGACAATCTTGGCAACTCCACCATGGTTGTCCGCATAAAAGACATATTCAACAAAATATGGGGCCAGGATAATGACTTCATCCCCCGGGTTGAGCAGGGATTTCATCACGATATTCAAACCACCTGCGGCACCGCAGGTCATGAGCATATCGCCATGGTTTACTTGTATCTGCTGTTCAGCTGTCATCCTCGCAGCGATTGCTTCCCTTACCCATGGATACCCACCGTTTGGCATATATGAGTGAACTCCGGGACTGGTATCCTGAACTATCTTCTCTATAACCGAATTAAATTTTTCAGGCGGAGGTGCATCGGGGTTACCAAGGCTGAAATCGTAAACATTTTCGGCGCCGTGGGCAGCCTTCATTTTCGCGCCTTCTTCAAACATTCTTCTTATCCATGAAGAAGTCTTCGCAAATCCCCTCATCTTATCTGAAACAGACATAATATAAATCTCCTCTAATGTGTAAAGTTAACCAAGTGTTTAAAGATTATAAAATTCAGCTGTACCGGAACCGGTATGGCAACGATTTTGTTTCTACATTGACGTGCTTATTTTTGTTTTTTCAGCGTTAATAATTATATCGTTTTTTTATAAAATCGTAGGCGGCGTTTATTTCTTTCATCTTTGTTTCAGCAATTTTTTTAAATTCATCACCGAGGTGACTCACCTTATCGGGATGGTATTGCATACTCAATTTTCTGTATGCCTTTTTCACTTCTTCCTTATTTGCTCCCACCTCAAGACCGAGTGTTGCATAATGGTGAGACATTGACTCGTGTGGTGATGCGCCGCCCTGGCGATTATGGTGTTTGTATTTTGCTTCAAACGTACGTTGGCTGTATACGGGTATTTCTAGAAAATTTGCAATATAACGGGCTACGGCCAATTCGTTTTCCGGAACACTGCTCTTAGTGTAAAGCACCTGGTAGACTAATTCCAAAAGGATCAGGCGGGGCTCGTATGTGAAAGTTGTTTTAAATTCCCGGAGAAGTGTGTCGAGGGACTGATTTGAATTGGTGGCTTCTTTAATCAACTCTTTAACCCACATCATCTGGGTTTGACTATATCTGAGATTGTTTTGAAAGAATCGATGGATGGTCTGTATCTCTTCGCGGGTTATCTGACCGTCAATTTTTGCGGTATGGATGAGTATATGGACAAGCAGCCAGACAAAGCGGTTATGGCTTTCAGTCTGCGACTGTTCATAGGTTGCAACCCGTTTTTGCACCCAGAAGGAAAAAGCAAAAAAGACAGCTATAAAGATTAGGATACCGGTCAGTCCCGTGTAAAGGAGGGTACCAAGAAAAGAGATCAGGGCAGGGGCCCCGCCGGATATAAATATGAAAAGGAGGAGGATAAGTAAACAGCCGCCGCAGCCTGGCTGTTGTTGTCGTTGATATTGCATGGTCTTATGTTGGTATTAAATATCCGTTGCGATATTTGTCTGGAATAACGCATCAACGAAATCTTTTGCATCAAAATCTCTGAGATCGTCCATCTGTTCGCCTATGCCGATAAATCGTATCGGTATTTTCAGCTCTCGACATATATTGGCGACTATACCTCCTTTTGAAGTTCCGTCTAGTTTGGTTAATGTTATCCCGGTGACGTCAACAGCCGCATCAAAGAGTCTGGCCTGGGAAATACCGTTTTGACCTGTGGTTGCATCAAGAACCAGCATAACTTCATGGGGGGCGCCTTTAAGTTTTTTAGCCATGACCCGTTTAATTTTTTTAAGCTCTTCCATGAGATTATCCTGGGTGTGCAGTCTTCCGGCCGTATCGACAAGGACAACATCAATGTCTTTGGCAATGGCGATATTGAGGGCGTCAAAAACGACGGATGACGGGTCGGCACCATCTTTATGGGCAACCACCGGAACGTTGTTTCTTTCCCCCCATATCTGCAGCTGGGAAACGGCAGCCGCGCGAAATGTATCGGCTGCAACGAGCATTACGGTTTTTTGGACTTTCAGGAATTTATTGGCAATTTTACCGATACTGGTTGTCTTGCCCACACCGTTCACCCCGATTACCATGATAACAAAGGGGCCCTTTTCCGGCATCACCAGGCCACTGTTTTTATCATTGTTGGTGATAAATAGCGCAATTTCTTTTTTTAGAAATTCCCGAAGGGCGTTGGGGTCCGCAAGTTCCTTACGTTTTGCCTTTCGTCGCGCATTTTCAAGTAGTTCAATAGTTGTTTTCACCCCTAGATCAGTGGAGATTAATACTTCTTCAAGATCCTCCAGTAATCTGTTGTCAATAACCTTTTTACCGAGGAACAAGGCGTCCAGCTGGTAGGTGAGGGATTCGCGCGTTTGATTTAATTTTTTTGCAAGGCGCGAAAAAAGGGCGCTTTTGCCTGGTACTTCTCTTTTTTCCTCGACCTGTTCAGTAGTTATTATTGCTTCATCAGGCTGTCTTTCTTCTTCCAGAGTCTGGGATGTATCCGCCTGATAGTTATCGTTTCCATGTTCCTTATTTTGAGTATCGTCATGTTGTGTAGATTTTTTCTTTTTAAACCAACCTAGCATTATTTGTTCCCGAGTTGAGTGGTACCTGAAAATTACAATTGCAACTCCCCGCAACAGTATAGAATATGAGAAAAAAGTAATGCAAATACATGGGTGTTCTTCTCATTTTTAGTGTGCAGGATTCAGGTGGTAATGTAATTAATGATGTTATCGTAAACAAGATTTTCATCTTACGTAGAGATGGATAAGAAAGCAACAAAAAGTCCCTCTCTTAAAAAATCTCATTACAGTCCGGTACCGTAATAGATAGATTTATCTCTCTGTTCCATCAAATTTATTCATTCGTAATATGGATAGATCAACCACAATACAAATATCAGGTTTTATCTCAAGGAATTTTTTCTAAGGCTTAGTTTTAGATAACTATTTGGTATTTTAAATAAAATAATAATTACAGTTAGAAAATATTCTAAAAATAAGTAAATTTGAAAAAAATCGAGGGTTATTAAAAATCAGCGCAGGCATAGTCGCTGTCCATCTGGCTGTTTACACAGGTAAAAATTTTTGAAAATACTAGAGAGTTCTCGGTAGAAGAACATTTTCGAACAAGCCACGTTGCAGATTATAAAACAGTTGATTTCTTAAGCAGACAGTCAAAAGTAATAAAATTTTTCGTTACAGTGTTATCGTCGGTAAGGAAAATAATTGCTTTTCCCATGAACAGCATTACTTTAGTGCGTGGCGGATGTTTTTTGAGTTAGTTTCAGTAATTTTATATCGAAAAAGAGTAAGGAGAATTTGAAATGGCCGGATCATGTAGTGGATCTTGTGATACAACGGAATCGAAGCAGGCTGCTGCCGCTCAACAGGAAAATGCAATCAAAAGATCGCTTGGAAAGATAAAAAATAAAATTTTGGTAATGAGCGGTAAGGGTGGTGTGGGTAAATCCACCGTGTCGGTAAATCTGGCCATAGGCCTTGCCAATAAGGGCTTTAAGGTTGGTCTGATGGATGTTGATCTCCATGGCCCCGATGTCGTGCGTATGTTGGGACTGAAAGGTAGTGTGGAGCCGCCGAAGAGCGCGGATGCATTGGTTCCGCCCCTGCAGTATAACGATAATCTAAAAGTAGTCTCCCTCGAATATATGATGCGTGACAGGGATGAGGCAATTATCTGGCGTGGGCCATTAAAAATTCAGGCAATTCGTCAATTCATCTCCGACATGGATTGGGGTGAATTGGATTATTTGGTTATTGACGCTCCTCCGGGTACTGGTGATGAACCCCTTTCCGTCGCTCAGACCATACCGAATGTTAAGGCAATTGTTGTTACCACTCCACAGAAGGTTGCCCTGGCAGACGTTCGGAAATCCATTAATTTTTGTAAAACGGTTAAGGTAGAAATCACAGGAATAGTAGAAAATATGTCCGGATTTGTCTGCCCCAATTGCCAGGAAACAGTCGATATTTTTAAATCGGGCGGTGGTGAAGAGCTGGCCAGGGAACTGGATTTGGCTTTTCTTGGTAAAATTCCAATGGATCCGCAGGTCGTTATGGCGGGTGACGACGGCAAACCCTATCTTTCTTCAGACGATAAAAGTCCAGCCACCACTGCATTTTCTAAAGTTGTTGACAGCATCGCTACACGACTTCCACCGGTGGCAAATGTTCCCCAGCCTGTTATGGCTGCTGCTGATAGCGGTTGCGGATGTGGAGGAAGTTGTTCCTCCCATTGATTTTAGCTGCATAAAACGATCAGAAGGGTTGCTGCAACCCTTCTGTTTAATTTAACCTACTATCTCACAATGATACTCAAACAGATTATTGTCGGTTCCATGGCCGTGTGCTGCTATATCGTAGCGTGTGAAAAAACAAAAAAAGGTGCCGTGGTTGATCCCGGTGGCAGTGAAGAAAAAATTCTTGATGAAGTGCAACGGATGGGCATTGATGTGCAGTATATTATTGCAACCCATGGTCATCCCGATCATGTATGTGGTAATAGGGCCATCAAGGAATCCACCGGTGCAAAAATCATTATGCACGTTGATGAC
>CAZQOD010000106.1:0-11907 GCA_964594945.1 uncultured Desulfopila sp. | reverse complement strand
CTCAGGCTACGGTGGCGTCGGCGGACTCGCTGCACACAACCATATTGCGTCCCCGTGATTTGGCGAGGTAGAGGGCCTCGTCGGCCCGTTTAAGTACCGCGCTGATGGTTGAATCATGGTCGGGAAAGACGGCAACACCGAGGGAAATTGTTATGCCGTGGTATTCGCCCATTCGGCAGATCTGCACCATTCTGCGGACAACGGTGCAGAGTTGTTCAGCTTTTTCCAGGCATTGCGCCAGGGTGATGGCCGGTAAAAGGACAATAAATTCTTCACCACCATAACGGCAGCAGATATCGCTTTCTCGAAAGTGGTGACGTATTATTTCACCGAGTTTCTGCAGAATTTCATCCCCGGCATCGTGGCCGTAGTTATCGTTAAAATGTTTAAAATGATCGACGTCAATCATAATAATACCGACTTGGTGATTGTTCCTTCGCGCTCTGCTCTCTTCAACTTTTTGTGCTTCATCCAGGTATCTGCGATTATAGAGGCCGGTTAAAGTGTCACGGATGGAATGTCGTTCCAGATGGAGGCGGAGGCGGAGGTTTACCAGGGTGGAGGCAATGTATTCACTGATATTTTCCACCAGGTTGATAAGTGCGTCGCTTCGTTCCCTGCCGTTGTCCTCCCGGTATTCCAGGTGGAGGATACCAAAGGTATCGCCGTAGGCTGTAATCGGAGTACAGAGATATGTCTGGGGGAGAAAGGCGTCGGTGTGCGCGCAGGGTAGTTCCCTCTCACAATTTTCATAGATATAACTCGCTCCCTTGCGCAGGCCGAAACAACCGTCAAAGGAGTAGGTGCGCCCGATACTGTTCTTAGGGCTGTTCCAGCATGCGGCCACTTCGAGGTGTTGTTCGTTGGAAATCAGTTTGAGGGCGGTGCCGTACTGGCCGGGAAATGCGCGGCGCATAATGATGGCAATAGACTGGAATACCTCTTCTTCGGTACGACACGACTGTAACCTCTCGTTGGCGTCTTTTAAGATGCTGATATCTCTGTTGCGTTGTTCGAGTTGTTTGAGCAGTAAGCCCTGTGCCGCAGTGCGTTCTTCAACCCGTTCTTCGAGGTTGTCAATATGTTCATTAAACTTAGAGATCATCTGGTTAAGGCTGTGGCCTAACTGGCCGATTTCGTCATTACGGGTGCATTCTTTGGTATTGATCTGGGCATCACCGGCCACAATACCCTCCGCCATAATAGCCAGCTTTTTAATGGCTTCGCTTATTTGATAGATAAGAAAAGCGCCGCTTAGAAAGAGGATCCAAACCACAAATGAGATGGTGATAAAGAGTTGTTTGGCAAGAAGATGTCCACTGGCCAGCAGATCATCCTTGTAGACGGATGATACGATATAATAATCATATTCGGGCAGGTAGTTTACCCAGGCGATTTTATCATAAATATAGCGGCCGGGGTCTGATGGTTTGTCCCACTTATAGGCCAGTTCGTGCTTGCCGGATCTTGCTACTGAAATCAGTTCTTTAGCTATGGATTTGCCGGTAAGGGGATCCAGCAGGTTGGCAAAATTTGTCCCTTCTATATTGTCGTTGGGGTGGATAAGCATATTCATATTGCCATCAAATATGTACATATAGCCGTTTGTGGCAATTTTGGTTGTGCGCAGGTAATGACGCAGATCAGCCATAATTTCGTCACGACGCAGCGCCGTCTCGTTTTTGATATCGTCAAGATAAACCCCGGAACCAATGACCCATTTCCACGCGGGAAGATCACGGGAATATGTTAATTTGTCGCTGATCTTTTTTTTGCCGAGACGATGCCATTTATAACGGTAGTAACTTTCGCCCTTGGCCCGGGTATTGTCTACCATGGGTTGCATTATGAGTTTGCCGTTGACATCCCTTAGTTTGCTGATGTTTTTATTATTGAGGAGCGGGTCGGGGTGGTATACCATCTTATAGTTATAATCACTGATATAGAGATAATCGTTTTTGGAATATCGAAAGGAACTGATCAGTGCAATGGCCTCCCGGCGGGCCTGTTTTTCCGAAATGGTTTTGTTTTTGTATTTTTCGCGAATTACGGCGAGGCGATTGGCGGCAATGGTGACAATATCCTTTAATTTTTGCTTATGTTGTTTAAGGGAAAAGGCCCGCCAGGCTGAAAGGTCGGAAGATGACTGTTTAAAGAGCGTTGTAACGCTGTCAAGGGCGGTTTTACCTGCGTGTTCTTCAAGTTTGTAGATATGTTGATTGACCACCGGAACGGTAAAATAATAGACCCCCGGAACGAGCAGGCCGACCACCACGGCCAAGATCAGAAAGAGCTTTATGAACAAGGTGTTGCGAAACATTTATATCTCCACTACCCACGGTATTTTCTGTAGTTTTACGATAGGTTACATTATTTCTACGCCCACGTTGGTCTATTTATCAGTTGTTGTTTACATGCGGCCATGGCGAATAATGGAAACTAATAGCCAAAAACCCATTACTCCGGCGAGGAGAAATCCGGCGAGACCGATGATGGAAATATCATGCCATTTAGGGGGAATGCCGGACAGGATAATTAGAGAAGAGCCGATGATTTGGGCAGCCAATACAATAGCAAAGGCAATACGGTTGGAAATTCTGTCCAGGGCCGTTGCCAGACGTGTCAGGCCACGATGTTCAAAGGCAAGCTTCATATTGCCTGTCCGCAGTTGCCGCAGGATCGTACGGATTTCTTCGGGGCCTTTCTGGATGAGTTTTAAATATTCGTTACCGGTTTCGCCGATCTCTTCAGCCAGGCGTCCCGGGCGTAACCGCTCCATTTTTACGCGTTTTACATATGGTTCGGCCAGGGTGATAAGTTCGAGTTCCGGGTCAAATATTAAACCGACTCCCTCGATTGTGGAAAGCGCCTTAATCATCAGGTACAGGTTCGGCTTAATACTGAGTTTGTGGCGTTGGGCAAGGTCCAGGAGTTCGTGCAATATTTTGCCGGCGTGCAGCTTTTTCAGGGGAAGGTGGAGGTATCTTTCCAGCAGGTCGCCCAGGTCACGGCCGAGCGCATTTTGATCAACGTCACCGAACTGGGTGGTAATGGTGAGAACTCCTTCGGTGACCCGGTGTTCGTTGTTGGTGACAATGGAGAGTATCAGGTCGGTAAAGTCTTCACGATCCTTACGGCTTAATCGCCCCATCATACCGAAATCGAGGAAACAGACAACGTTATCTGGTAGGATGAAAAGGTTGCCGGGGTGGGGATCACCGTGGAAAAAACCGTGTACAAAAATCTGTTCCATGACAAGGTTTGCACCCCTTCTGGCGATCAGGGGAAGATTGTAACCTTTGGATTTAAGTAAAGATATTTTTGAAGACTTAATGCCGTCAATATATTCCATGGTCAGGATGCGTTGGGTGCTTAAATCAGGGTAGACCAGGGGCACGTGGGTGGTTTTGTTGCCCTTGAATTGGCGGGAGAAACGCTGGATATTACTTAATTCCACGGTGTAATCAATTTCCAGGGAAAGGCTGCGGGCAAATTCTTCGACAATGGCGGATGGTTGATGGCCCTGGAGCTCTTCCAGGTACTGTTCCATCAACGAGGCAAGGTAGACCAGGATCTCAAGGTCCACCCCGATGATTTTTTCGAGGTTTGGACGTTGTACCTTAACCACCACCTCGTAGCCGTTATCCAGTTGCGCCCTATGTGCCTGGCCTATGGAGGCCGCTGCCATGGGGGTCTTTTCAAATGAGCGAAAGAGATCTGTGGGTTTTTTACCGGTTTCAGAGAGAAATAGTTCCTCCACTTCCGTATAGGGAAAAGGGGGGACATTATCCTGTAGCTCAGCCAATTCCTTTAAATATTCAGGCGCTATCAGGTCGGGACGGGTGGAGAGAACCTGCCCCAGTTTAATAAAAGTGGGCCCCAGTTCTTCCAGGGCCATACGAAACCTGGCCGGTCTGGAATGTTTTTCCATCTCTTCCATTGGTTTTCGTTTGATCATTTTTAGCCCCGTTTCCAGGTATTGATCAATACGAAGGCTTTTAATCAGGTCGTCAAAACCATATTTCAAAAGAATGCGAATGATCTTCTGGTAGCGATTAAAATGGCTGTATGTACGGCCTATTGCGCTGATTTTTCTGATACTGATCATAATATTTTAAGAGTGTTCTTAATGTTACCCGCAAAACCCGGCCTGGCTGGTAATGTCTTTATGGTCGAAATTGGCAGGAGACTGTCCGAGAATGCATCTTTTCTGCTTGTCGGTATTTCTCGAAAAATAATGTTTACAGACAGCGAGACTCCGATATCAACAATCAAACTTTGCACGTAAAATTATTGAATCTGCCTTGTTATTAATACGTTGAAATAGTTTAATACCGGAAATGACCGGTAAGCCGGTATAAGTGCCTTGTTGCTGTTTTTTATTACAGCTTTTACGGAGTAAGGCTCTGATACGCCGGCGCCATTGATGCCCCATATTTCCAATGAACTTGCCGATTGCAAGATTCAGGTAATAATATGCCTGCGCGCATTGTTTTGAAAAACCCTTCGATTTTAACAGATAGCGAAGACTTCGAAATTGCTATTATCGGACAAGCTCCCAGGAAAGCAGCATACTTGCAGATGATTCTTTTCGGGTGACTACAGTCTTATTAAACCGCACTTTTTCCCTAACAGTCAATATCTTTTTTTTAAATTCAGTTTTGGCCGTGACCCTAGGCTTGTGGTATTTCACGGCGATAACATATTGTTTTAGTAAAAATCCGCGCGTGATTAGGATCCTGTACCGTTTCCCACGGTGATGGATGGTTGTTATCCGGTTGTTAGTGCGGAAACAGGGTAATGTCTACAAAACAAAATGTGGTAAGTCAACTGTTATGATGGTCCTACGCTGTTCCTGTTGCGAGTGCAGGATTCAGTTTGAAAAAAAGAAAAAGGGGAGCAGTGGTAAAATTACAGCTATTGTAAACCAGAAAAGTGTTTTGAAAAATCCGTACCACCTGCGATGCGGATGGTATGTGTGGTAATGTGTTGCATGATTTTGTGGGGAATCGGTGGAATCCTCCGGCTCGATGAGATAGAGTAGAAAGTTGAGAAAGGTCTTATATTTTGTCATTGTCTTTTGGCTGTATCCTCTTGGGGGGATGTGTGATAAATCTGTTGGTTCCTTAATATTCGCAAGGTAATTTTTTCTTTGCCGTAAGGCCAATTGTTCTTTCCTATGAAGATCTTCAGAAAAAATGATCATCGCTTATTTCGATAAGCTGGTATATCTGGAGTCCGTCAAGAGATGCGATATCTCGCAGTCTGCGCTATCCGGATTAAGTCAAAATATCTTATTTCTGAACGGACATTAATTCGGTAGCTGCTTGTTACGGCAATTGTTAAAAAATATTTTAAGGAACTGGAGGAGCGAGACACGGTGGAACTCTACCAATTGCGAACATTGAAAATGGTGGCCGCAGAGGGTCATTTGACCAGGGCGGCCAAAAGATTACACGTCAGTCAGCCCGCAGTAAGCGCCCACATCAAAAGCTTGGAGGACGAACTCGGAGTAAACCTTTTTATCCGCACCGCCAGGGGAATGGTTTTGACATCAGACGGCCACAGGCTTCTTGGTCATGCAGAGCGGGTCCTTGGAAGTGTTGATGAAATGATCGGTGTGGCGGAAAGGCTGAGGAAAAATGTCAGCGGCAAACTCAGGGTAGGTATGAATACTGAACCGGAATCTCTGCGTATTGCCGATATTTTTTCTATAATGAAGAGTCGTCACCCTGCGGTGCAGCTGCATCTTTTGCAGAGTATGACCGGTGATATTGTAGAAAAACTTGAAACCGGTTTCCTTGATGTAGGTTTTTTATATGGCGACGGCAACTATGAAAAAATTCATGTCTTGGGGCTACAAAAGTTGCGCTTGGTTGTGGTTGGTTCCGAGGTGTGGCGGAGCACGCTGGCAAAGGCCAGTCCCAGGAATCTGGGTGATTTGCCGTGGATAATGACACCCCATGATTGCCCTTTTCATACCGTTGCAGAGAGGATGTTTAAAGATTTTGGCATTGAGCCCGAGCAGGTGGTCCTGGTTGATCAGGAGTCGACCCTTAAAACCATGATCAGGGCAGGGGTCGGCATTTCTTTACTGTTGGCACGGGATGTTGACGGTTGCCGGGAAGATAATTTGGCCGTTTGGCACAGGGCCGATCTCTTTCTGACCCTGTCGGTGGCTTGTCTTAAAAGAAGAAAAGAAGAGCCGTTACTGCAGGTATTTTTCTCTATTTTGTCTATCCTATGGGATGATTCTCCATAACCAGCATGGCTGGACCAACTTCTCAGGCCACAGCCACAACGAACAATGAAAGCGACTCAAGGGTGAAACCACTTTCATATAAACTATTATAAAATTTGATACCGGGTAGGTTGGTAACCTCCATCATTACTGTACTGTTGCAGCTTGGAGATGGAATATACAGCTGAAAACCGTGCCATTTTCCCCAGGCAGGGAAGAGATATAAACGCTGCCCCGGTGGTGTTCGACAATGGTGCGGACGATATACAGACCCAGGCCCAGGTGGGGGTGTGAATCTTTTTGTTCTCTATAGGATACCATGGAGTTGAATATCTGTTTTTGTAAATCTTCGGGGATGGTCGGCCCCTGGTTTGAAATGGCAAGGTTAATTTCCTGCTGCTTTTGGCTGAGGGAGATTATGACGGGCGTGCCGGGGATATGAAATGAGACGGCGTTTTCAATGAGCTTATCAAGCATTTGCATGATTCGGGTGGGATCGCCGTACATGGTGATCGGTGTGGGGGGCTTTATATAGGAAAAATTTACTTCCGGGAAGGCTCGGCGCCAGCTGTTATCCAGCCATAATTGGATTGCCCTGTCCAGTGCAAATTCTTCTTTAATATCGTGTGTCAGAGCTTCTTGGAGATTGGTGGCGTCACGGATGGAGGTGAGTAGGCCTTCGAGTCGGCTGACATCGTGTAGGGCCCAGTCAAGATACTGCCGCACGTGGTCCGGTGGTGTCTCCATTTCCTTTAGCAAATTTTTTAAAGAAGCCGAGATGCCCGCCAGGGGCGTACGCATTTCGTGTTCCAGGTTATCGGCCATTTTATCCCGATATGTTATTTGCAGCTGCAGCTGGTTTAACATGGAGGTCAGGGTTCGGGAAAGGTCGCCAATTTCATCCCCGGCCTCTGCGGCGGTGATGGTGTTTTGTATTTTGCCGCTGGCATTTATTGCCGAGGCGGCTTCGCTGCTGAGACGACGGATGCGTGATGATAGTCGTGAGGCGAATAGGATAAGGCCCAATCCACCAAATATAAATACTAAAATAGTTAGAGTTAAAGATTCTTCGATGAGTTTATTGGAGAGGGCAAGTATGGAGTGTGTTGTTCTCTCTACGACTACTGCGCCGACGATGGTATCCTTTTGGTGCAAAGGTTCCATCGCCGCCATTATCTCAACCCTGCCGTTGTCGATGGCATAACTGGTGACGGTTGCGGTTCCCTGAAGAGCTTCCTCTATACCGCGGATATTCAAGGTTGAAGGTTGGACGGTTGGTTCGGTGAAGTTGCCGGTGAAAGAATGGATAAAAAAGTGGTAAAAAGGGGAAAATATTCCATAAGTCATGGCCGACACCCTGCCTATAAAAGAGGTATCTTCTGTTTTTGTTTCCGTCTGCAAGTTGCCAAAACTCGCCCTTATCTTGCGGTTGCTATCGACAATAAGAATTCGTGACTGGGGTTTATTTAACGAGGCGAGTATTGATTCTATGGCTTTTGAGGGCGACAGCAGCCAACCGAGTTCTTTTACGTTCCCGGTGGTTGCGGTGCCGATAATATTTTCGACTCTTCTGCTTATCGGGTTATCGACATCGGCGATGGCAAAGGCAAGCTTTTGCCCGATCATGGTCATGGGAATGCGGATTTCCAGAATATAACCGTCCGGGGACTTGGCCCAAACACCCTGGATGCGGGTTTCTGTTTTTTCGGGGATATGGTTACGACGATCCCTGTCCATTAGAAAACCGTTTACCCAGCCGGGTTCCTTGGTTGTGAGGAGATATCGATGTAATTGGCCATGTTGGTCTTCGATGCCGATTTGCAGATGATCGGATAGGTCCAGGCGCAGGGAGTTGGGCCGGCGATAGATCACCTTATCGTCGCTGACCAGAAAAATCGCGTAGAGGAATTTACCGCGAATCCCGACCATATGTTTAAAGTGGAGGGAGGTGCGGGAATATGATTTTTTTGACATCAGAAGATGTTCCTCCCCAAAGTTCCGGGCCTCTTTAAGGTGCGGCAGCCAGTCGTCAATTTTTCCGTTTATACGCATGGGGTTGGAAAGGTGGTACAGGTAGAGGTCGCGATTCGGGTTGAGGGAGTGGAAAATCTCCCGTTCAAAAAGGCCCGTTCGTCCTGACAGGGCGGTGGCAACAGCCCTTGCGGAAAATGCCATGGTTTCCTTTCTGCTGGCCAATAGATTTTGTTTGATCAGTTCACCGAACCTGAAACCGGTCAGGGGAATAAAGAGGAGGAGCAGGGAGACAAGGGTGAGTTTTAAGCGTAGGGAAATACGCATGCTTTTTACCTGGGAGTTGAAAATGGGGCCGGTGCCGATTATTGTGTGCATCCGCCGTATTTTTGTTTTACATCCTGTAAGAATAGTCCAGTCATTGCCTAGTCGTCAATGAATGGGGGATTTTTTATACGCAAACAATTGCGAATGATTATTATTCTTGACAAGGATTCAAATAATCGTGTATATGTTTATTTTATTGGCGGGTGATCTTTTCCTTGCCTTATCGGTATGGAGATGATTTCATTATGTTAGGAACTTAATGTGGTTTATTTCTAAATTTTTGTATGAAAGTGCCGTCACTTTTGAGTCGCTTTCGTTGTTCGTTGTGGCCGTGGCCCGAGAATTTGGTCCAGCCATGCTGGTTACCTACGGAACATGAGAATATAGGGGAAGTAATGTCACTTGGCTCAATGAAAATTTATCGGTTTTACCGGGATGGTTTTCGCAGGATGACGGTGGGCAGAACATTATGGAAAATAATTTTTATTAAATTATTCGTCATGTTTGCGGTATTGAAAATCTTTTTTTTTCCCGATTACCTTAAAACAAATTTTGCAACGGATGCACAAAGGGCCGACCATGTGATTGAGAATCTCACACAGTCGACGAGAAACAACTAATAGAGGAGGATTTTTCAATGAGTGAAATAGATCTGGCCACGGTGAACTGGGCAAGAGCACAGTTTATCTTGACAGCGATGTATCACTGGCTTTTTGTCCCGGTGACCCTGGGGCTCTCGTTTATGTGTGCCTTTTTCGAGACGATATATGTCCGAACGGGGAAGAAAGAGTGGAGAAATTTAACGAAATTTTGGATGACTCTTTTCGGGATAAACTTTGCAATCGGCGTTGCCACCGGAATAATCCTTGAGTTTGAGTTTGGTACAAACTGGGCAAATTATTCCTGGATGGTGGGGGATTTATTTGGAGCACCTCTGGCGATTGAAGGGCTTCTTGCATTTTTCCTCGAAGCAACATTTTTTGCAGTCATGTTCTTTGGCTGGGATCGGACTTCGAAGGGGTTTCATCTTTTTTCAACCTGGATGGTGGCGATCGGTTCTAACCTTTCCGCGCTGTGGATCCTGATAGCCAACGGCTGGATGCAGTATCCCGTCGGTATGGTCTTCAACCCCAACAGTGCTCGTTTTGAAATGGAGAATATCTTGGATATATTCCTTTCTCCGGTGGCCGTTGCTAAATTTACCCATACCACCAGCTCAAGTTTTGTCGTCGGTGCCCTTTTCGTGATGATGGTTTCATCCTTTTATCTTCTCAAGGGCAAGCATGTTGATATGGCCAAAAAATCGATAATTGTGGCCTCGGTTTTCGGTCTGATCGCCTCCGTTTTCACCGCCTTTACGGGTGATGAATCCGCTTTTCAAAATGCGGAGGTGCAGCCGATGAAACTGGCGGCATACGAAGGTTTGTACCAGGGTGAAAAGGGTGCGGGTATTGTCGCTTTGGGTGTATTGACCAGTGGTAAAAAGGTGGGAGACGGTCAGAAACCCTTTGCATTTCAGGTATCTCTTCCCAAGGGCTTGTCCCTGTTGGCTAAACGGGAGCTTAACGGTTTCGTGCCGGGGATAAAAGATCTTGTCTACGGCAACA
Organism: uncultured Desulfopila sp.; assembly: GCA_964594945.1. Taxonomy (GTDB): domain Bacteria; phylum Desulfobacterota; class Desulfobulbia; order Desulfobulbales; family Desulfocapsaceae; genus Desulforhopalus_A. Next base: position 1,761 of record CAZQOD010000106.1, on the reverse strand, counting down.
AAGAAGAAGGTATTATGCCGGTTTCGGAAAAAATTGCAAAAGGAAAAGCTGCCATTGCCGATCTGGCAATTATAAAGTCGGCAACAAAGGCCGGTGACCAGGTTGCAAAAGAGGCGGCGTTGACGCGATTCAGAGTTAACGAACAGTACCTTGGCTTTGGTTATCTGGACAGTCCTGAAGAGACGGTTCCCCCCGTGGCGTCAACCTATTATTCTTTCCATGGCATGGTTTACCTTGGTAGTTTTTTCATCCTTCTTTTCGTTTTAATGCTCTGGATGTCGGTAAAGGATGCTCTTGTTGATAAAAAATGGTTGTTGGGGCTGGGGGTAATATCATTTTTTCTGGCGCTCACCGCCTCGGAGTTTGGTTGGGTTGTGGCCGAAGTCGGCAGGCAACCATGGGCGATACAGAATTTGTTACCTGTTAAAATGGCATCAACACATATTGGTGTGGGTCATGTGCAGGCGACGTTTTTTATGTTTTTTGTTGTTTTCACCGTACTGTTGTTGGCAGAAATCAAAATTATGCTGAAACAGATTAAAATAGGACCGGAGGGTGTTTGAGATGATAGGCAACCTGGATATTACAACGCTACAGCAGATTTGGTGGATACTCTGCTCTGTAGTTGGATCTCTTTTTCTGTTTCTCACCTTTGTCCAGGGGGGGCAAACCCTGCTCTGGCAGGTGGCAAAGGACGAAAAGGAAAAATCATTGATTATTAATTCTCTGGGCAGAAAATGGGAACTGACCTTTACCACTCTGGTTATGTTCGGCGGCGCACTTTTTGCGGCGTTCCCAAAGTTTTATGCCACGAGTTTCGGCGGCGCGTACTGGGTTTGGATGTTGATACTCTTTACCTTTATTGTCCAGGCCGTAAGCTATGAGTATCGAACCAAACCCAATAATTTATTGGGTTCAAAGGTTTATGAACTGTTTCTATTCATTAATGGTTCCGTGGGGATATTACTCATTGGTGCGGCCGTCGGCACATTTTTCACCGGCTCGAATTTTGTCTTAAACGGCTTTAACCAGGTAACTTGGACAAGTCCCCTGCGGGGTCTTGAGGCCGCGTTTTCACTGTTTAATCTCTCCTTGGGATTGTTTCTGGTGTTCAACGCCAGGGTTCTGGGTGCCATGTATTTAATTAACAATGTAGATTTATTCTGGAACTCAGAATTCGAAGCTCGGATCAGGAAATCGTGTCTTACAAGTTTTCTCTGTTCCTTGCCGTTTTTGCTGTACGTCCTTGTCAGTCTGTTGCTGGTTGACGGCTATGCGGTGGATGCAGGTGGCGTGGTCAGTATGGAGGCCGGTAAGTATTTACACAATCTTTTAGCGATGCCCCTGGTTGCCGGTATGCTCCTTGGCGGTATTTTTCTGGTTCTCCTCGGTGTTACCCGTACCAGCCTGGCCTCGGGGACGAATGGTATCTGGTTTAGCGGCCTGGGTACGGTACTTGTGGGTTTGGCGCTGTTTTCCCTCGCGGCTTTCAATGGAACTTCGTTTTATCCGTCTAAGGTCGCCCTGCAGTCGAGCCTGACGATCTATAATGCCTCGTCCAGTCATTATACCTTGACGGCCATGACTTACGTGGCTCTGATTATTCCAGTGGTACTCGGCTATATTTCTTACGTATGGCGGCAGATGGATTCCAAGAAACTAAGTTTGGAAGATATCGACAACAGGAAGGCATATTAACCCGAAGATCAACAGGGTTGGATGTTGGAAGGCATAAATTTTTCTAAGGGATGTATTATGAAT
>CAZQOD010000105.1:0-11969 GCA_964594945.1 uncultured Desulfopila sp. | reverse complement strand
ACTGGTTGTCGGTGGTCTGGATGATTTTTTTGCGGATAATATGGGCAGGGAACTCGCCGATAAATTTTTTCCGATGATCGCCACCTTTGCCCTCTACATTGTTGTTGCCAATCTTATCGGCCTGATTCCCGGTTTTATGTCACCCACCTCCAGTCTGAATACGACCCTGGCGCTGACCATAATCGTCTGGCTGTCACACCATGTTATCGGTTTTCGTGAGCATGGCTTAAATTATTATAAACATTTCATGGGGCCGATATGGTGGCTGGTGCCCCTGTTGCTTCCCATTGAGCTAATCAGTAACGTTGCTAGATTGATCTCTCTTTCCATTCGTCTTTTCGGTAATATTATGGCAAAAGAGACGCTTCTTGCTATTTTGTTTATGCTCGCTGGTGCGTTTTTTGCGCCCCTGCCGATTATGCTCCTCGGTGTGCTGGTGTCCGTTGTACAGGCTATGGTCTTTGTCCTGTTGACCGTCGTCTATTTTTCTCAAGCCCAGGAACACGCGCATTAATATTGTTACTTAACTCCGGGACGGCGGATTGTTTCGGAGTTTTTTATATTTGTTTTAAGCGGTATTGAAAAGAAGAAGGCCAAAAATTTTTTTAAAGGAGAAACAACAATGGAAGGAAATCTTCAAGTAGCCCTTATTTGTGTTGGTGCTGCACTGTCCATCGGTCTTGCCGGTCTGGGTGCGGGTATTGGTATTGGTTCTGTTGGTAATGGCGCGTGTCAGGGATTGGCTAGAAATCCCGAAGTACAGCCTAAATTGATGGTATTCATGATTCTTGGAATGGCCCTGGCCGAGTCAGTTGCCATTTATGGCCTGGTAATTTCTCTTATTCTCCTCTATGCAAACCCATATATGGGATAATTATTGAGAATATTTAATTGAGGTAGTTAAAAGGGCCGCAGATTATTCTGTGGCCCTTTTCCTATTTGTGGATATTGTGGGGGGTTGAGGGAAGATGATAAAGGAGCGGGAACGCCATATTCTTATCCATCCCAAAAGGGGAAAGAATGAGAAAAAAGTGCCTGAAAACGGCATCATACTTGTAAATCCCAGCGAGGCTGGTGCCGTAATCGGTCGCTTGCAAAAAAATGGTGGTTCGTCCAGGTATCTGTTTAATTCAGCGTTGGCCTTGGATAAGGGAAAACGCTTTTTTGCGGCTGGTCCGGCCATAGGTGCGCCGATGGCTGTATTAACCCTGGAGAAACTGTTGGCCCTTGGTGCGAAAAAAACTATTCTTTTCGGTTGGTGTGGCGCGGTTTCCAATAAATTACATATTGGTGATATTATAATTCCGTCCGTGGCCCTGGCCGGAGAAGGTACGTCGCGCTACTATTCCGATAATCGATTTTCAGCCCCTGAATCCGAGTTGCGGGACGATGTGACGGCCCTTTTCCATGCCGATGATATTGAAGTGTCAGGAGGTTGTGTCTGGTCGACGGATGCTATATACAGGGAAGATAAGAGGTATTTGCAGGGACTGGCCCTTGAAGATAATGTTGTCGCCGTTGATATGGAATTTTCAGCGCTCTGTGCTGTTGCGTCTTTTCGCAGAGCTGCATTTTGTGGGGTATTGGTCGTTTCCGACGAACTGTATCACAGTTCCTGGAAACCGGGTTTTGGTAAAGAGATATTTACACGCAGTAAAAAAAAGGCTGTTAATATTCTTTTGGAAAATATAGGTACCCTTTAACCAGATGATAGATCCGGGTTGGGAGATAAAATATTGTGGCATTATTCAATTTAATCAGCCTCGGTTGCGCAAAGAATCTTGTTGATTCCGAGGTGATGATCGGTTCCATGTCCCGTGCGGGTTGGGAGTTTGTTGCAGATCTTGAGGATGCGGATATTGTAATTCTTAATACCTGTGGTTTTATTCAACCGGCGGTTGAAGAGGCTATTGAAGAAATATTTGCGCTTATTGCCGTTAAAAAGAAAAAACCCGAAATACGTATTGTGGTGGTGGGCTGTCTTGTCCAGCGTTATAAAGAACTGTTGGCCGTCGACCTCCCCGAAGTCGATTTATTTGTCGGTACAGAAGGGGCAGCAGCTATTGCCGATATTATACAGAAAATGGAGAAGGGCGAATACACGGGCAGAACGGTGCTGCCCAAGCGGTCTCTATTGTCGAGTAAAAGCCCGCGGATTGTCACCACGCCTTTTTTCAGGGCCTGGATGAAGATCACTGAAGGGTGTGATAACAGATGCGCCTACTGCATGATTCCTTCGATCAGAGGAGGGCTGCGCAGCCGAAGTGTGGAAGATCTTGTCGCCGAGGCGTTGCGGCTTGAAGGTAATGGTTGCAGGGAATTGTCACTGATTGCCCAGGATACCACCGCCTACGGGCGCGATATTTACGGCGCTTCCGCCATCGTTCGTTTGTTGAAGGAGATTGTAGCCGCAACGTCAATCCCTTGGCTGCGGTTGCTGTATCTCTATCCCTCTGGGGTGACGGATGAACTCCTGGCCTTTGTGGCCGAGAACAACCGTGTGTTGCCCTATTTTGATATTCCCTTTCAGCATGTGAACAGCCGTATTCTTGGCTTGATGAATCGCAAATATTCGGGGGATGACCTCTATTTATTGATTGAGAGAATTCGCAGTTATCTCCCTGATGTTTCCCTGCGGACAACATTTCTTGTGGGTTTCCCCGGTGAAACGGACAATGAGTTTCTTGAAATAGAATCTTTTCTGCGGCGGGTCAGGATAGATCATGTGGGTGTATTTCCATATGCCAATGAGGAGGGATGTGCGGCGGAATATTTTTCTAATCAGGTTGCGAAGGAGGAGCGACGGCGACGAAGCGCATACCTGCACGATTTGCAGGCTGAAATTTCAACTGAAATAAAGAAAAAATATATCGGCAGGGTGGAACCGGTGTTGGTTGAGGGAGAAAGCCGTGAAACCAATCTGCTTCTTGAAGGCAGGACACGATTCCAGGCCCCGGACGTTGATGGCTGCCTTTATATAAACGAGGGCACCGCCGCTCCGGGAGATATCGTTCCCGTGCGAATTACCGACACGCAAACCTACGATATGGTAGGAGGAATAGTAAGTAACCAGTATGGCTGGAGCAAATTATCAGGCCACAGCCACAACGAGCAATGAAAGTGACTTAAGAGTGAAAGCACTTTCATATAAAATAATAAAAACGCCCGTCGCTCCCACGGGCGTACGTTCCCGTGGCGAGCAACGAACTACTAAGCCCTGGCAAAAAAGGGGGGGGGATGCCAGGGCTTTAGTCTAAAGTCATCCGTCGTTGTTTTACTGTTGATAAAAAGCTTTTTCTGGGGAAACTGTTTTAGTTTAACGGGATGATCAATAGTCGAATTAGCGGTTATTATTGACTTTTTCCCTTAAATCCTTGCCGACTTTGAAAAAAGGCAGTTTCTTGGGTTTTACCTGTATTTTCTTTCCGGTTTTAGGATTTCTGCCTTCGTATGAATCGTATTTCTTTATAACAAAGCTGCCAAAACCACGGATTTCTATGCTTTCACCCCTTGCCAATGCCTCCGTCATCGTGTCAATGACCGTATTGGTAATTGCAGCGGCTTCGCGGTGGGGCACATTTATATCTTGTGCCAACGCTTCAATAAGTTCTGATTTGTTCATACGTCACTCCTCTCTCCGAAAATCAAATTAAATATACCCCTCACGTAGCCAGAATAGAGTCCTTTTACGCAAAAAGCAAATGAAGCTCAAGCCTTAAATGTTGGACCAAGTAGATAAGAATATCCTTATATATCAAGTTGATATACCTTGTTAAGGTTCGGTTAAAACGCGGCTCAAACTCCTAACTGTTTAGATTTAATCAGCTATTTTAGAATTTGTAAAGGTATTTCTACAAAAATATCTTTTTAAGGTCATTTGAGTTGAGTTGCCTGTAGTGGCCGGAGTTGAGTGAACCAAGGCCGAGTCTACCGTAATGTGTACGTTTAAGGTTAAGGACTGGATGGTTGATATAACGGAACATTTTCTTTACTTGGTGTTTTCTGCCTTCATGGATAGTGATTTGAGCCAGGCAGTTCTTCCCCCTTCGAGCGAGGATACGAATTTTTGCTGGAGCTGTCATTTTGTTGTCAAGGAGGATACCGTTTTCCAAGGCCGATAATTTTTTTTTACCTGGTATCCCCCTGATAAGGGCCTGGTAGGTTTTGTTGGTTTGGTGGCTGGGGTGTTGGATTTTCTGGGCCAACTGTCCGTCGTTGGTGAGGATAAGGGCCCCTTCCGTGTCAAAATCCAGGCGGCCCACGGGAAAAAGGCGGGCGCGCACGTTTTTGATCAGGGCGGTGACAACGGGCCTGCCCTGGGGATCGGAAACCGTTGTTACGTAGCCCCTGGGCTTATTCAGTAAGAAGTAGAGAAGAGATTCTTTTTCTATAACCGGCTTGCCGAAACAGGTTATGCGGTTTTTGCCGGGGGTAACCTTTACCCCCATCTGTTTCACCGTAACACCATCGACGCAAACTTTGCCGGAGGCAATTAATTCTTCAGCCTTTCTCCTGGAGGCAATACCGCAGAGGGCAAGATATTTTTGGAGCCTTATCGCTTTGTTTAAAGCCATTTTTTTGGAATTAGACGGTGAAATTTTTCGTCTACCTTTTTTCTTGTAACCGGGTCAACTTCGAGGATATCCGTGTACCACGGTTTCATACGGCAATCGATGACAACGGGTGGACAGAGGCCGACGTGGAAACGCAAGACGGATGTTGACCTGGCGTGGATATCGGCGGCCGGTTCAAAGCGGGTGAATATTGTCCAGAGAAAATTTTGCAGGTCGGATGTGGTCTCGTCGCTGTTGTCGACAAGGAAAATAACAGGCCATTCCGAGAGGTTATCGCTTTCTGCTACCATTTTGGCAAGTGCGGGATGTTCATCGTATGTGCTGCCCTGTACTACCAGGGTTCCGGGGAGAAAGACCTTTGGTCTGGTGCAGGGGTGGGGCAGGTGGTTTGAGAATTCTTCAGGTAAATCCCGTAATTTATCCCTACCCAGGCCGAGAAGTAAGGCCTTTGAGCCCTTGTTTACAGAGGGGCCGGTATAATCCAGGGTGTCCTGGGAGACATTGGCGAAAATAAAAAGATCCCTGTCCCAGCGGATCCGTTCAAGGATATGTACCCATAATACCCGGAAATCACTAATATCGATATCGGCATCGGTGACGATGAGGAATTTGGTCAGGGAGAGTTGACCCTCTCCGAGAATACGTAATCCGCAAGCAAAGGCCTCCCGTGGATATCTGTTGGCGACCCGTGCCGCTGCAAGGCAGTGAAAACCGGTTTCACCGTAAGTTTTCAGGCTTTTGACGCCCTTCATCACCAGGGGAAAGAGTGGTGAGAGCAGCTCCTGCAGGAAATCGCCGATAAAAAAATCCTCCTGCCTGGGGCGACCCACCACCGTGGCGGGGAAAATGGCCCTGTTGCGGTGGTAGAGATGGCTGGCCTGGAAAAGTGGATAATCGTGCTGGAGAGAGTCGTACCCGTAATGGTCGCCAAAGGGTCCCTCCGCATGTCTGATATGGGGAGGAACTGTACCCTTTACGGCAAACTCGGCATGGGAGACGAGATTGTGGCCGCCGAGGGGATCTCTGCACATGGGTAGTTTTTCACCGATGAGAAGGGATGTGAGGAGCAGTTCCGGTAGATCTTCGGGCAGTGGGGCAATGGCGGCGAGCATTAACGCCGGGGGGCCGCCGATAAACAGTGTCATGGGCAGTGGTTCGTTGCGTTTTTCCGCCTCGTAATAATGATATCCACCACCCTTGTGTATCTGCCAGTGGATGCCGGTGGTGGTCTCATCGTGTTTTTGGATCCTGTACATACCCAGGTTATGGCCGGAACCGTCGGGATGCTTGGTGTAAACCAGGGGCAGGGTCACAAACGGCCCTCCATCGCTGTGCCACGAAGTGAGCATGGGCAATGAGCCAAGCTTTGGAGGTTGCTGACAATTTTCGAGTATCGGCCCATGCCGACCGATTTTAAGGCCTATTTTTATACCATCCAGGAATAGACGGCGATTACGCCATATATTCGCCGGGGTAAGATCCATCGCGGATTCCAGTAATTTTACCGTGTCTTTAACGAATTGCCGGGGTTTGTTGCCAAAGGCGAGTTCCAGTCGCAGATGGTTGCCGAAGAGGTTGGTGGTCACCGGAAATGATGATCCCTTTACTTTGTTGAACAGCAGGGCCGGGCCGCCCCTTGCGATAACCCGACGGTGGATCTCGGCGATTTCCAGGTAGGGATCGACCTCTTCGTCAATGACGAGGAGTTGGTTCTCTTTTTTCAGCAGCTCAAGGTAACTGCGCAGATCGTGGAGTTTCGGGTGAACCACAGTTTACTCCTTGTCGTGGTGATTATGATGATGATTGGGATCCTGCAGGAAGATGTTGTGGTATTCTTCTTCCTTGAGATGTTTTTTTAACAGGCCGGTGAAGTCATCGACATATTTAAGAATTTCATTGCTTGACAGACGACTGGAAAAGAGCTCGGTAAACTTTCTGTCTCCGGCCAGTTGCAGAAAGACGGCAAGAGATTGCCGGTCAAGTTCGAGATCGAGGCCAAAACATATTTTCGTCGCATCGGGTTTCATGGTTAATTTTAAAAAAATTGTATGTTGGTTTGTGGTGGGAGGCTGTTTGAGATGCGGGTCAGCGACGTTATGGAAAATCCGGGTGTAAAATGGTGATTACGGCTGGTCGGCTATATATCTCCACCTTATTTGTCGGTTACGGGGGCCGTCGAATTCGCAGAAGAATATCTGTTGCCAGGTGCCGAGTAGTAATTTGCCTTGATCCACATGAACGGTAAGGGAGCTGCCGGTGAGGAGCGTCATGATATGTGCGGGGGAATTACCTTCCATATGTTGGTAATTAAGGCGGGGCACAATTTTTTCAAGTCCGGCGATGATATCCTTACAGACATTGGGATCAGCGCCTTCATTGATGGTTAATCCGGCTGTAGTATGGGGATTAACAAGGTATATAATACCGGATGAAATCTGTTGTTTATGGCAGATCTTATTGATTTCATCGGTAATATTTATAAGGGCTCTCTGCGTATTTGTAGAAAGTGTTATTGTGCCCCCCGCCATATTTCCTCCTTGTATATTCCGTTGTCACAACAGCTTTTCATTTCTACCGGGATATTACCCCATTTGTCAAATTTATAAACATCAAATCGTAAATCTTGCAAGCGGCCAAGTCCGGAGTTTACACCTGTCTGGCGAAGATATGGGACTTCAATGGCGTATGATTCAGGAAATAAGTTGTTTTTTTCTAATATCGAGAATACAATTTTCCCATGACCCGGTTTTGTGGATGCGCATGGTGCCTGTTGACAGCGGTGGAATTTTGCCGATTTAGGTTGTAATAAAATTGTTTTAGTGAGTTTGCTTCCGTGCTAGTGTTCGCGGGTGCGGCTGTTAGATGTTCTGGTTGATTCGTCTTTAAAACTTTTTTTATATGAAAGTGGTTTCACTCTTGAGTCGCTTTCATTGTTCGTTGTGGCTGTGGCCTGGGAATTTGGTCCAGTTATGCTGGTTACCTTACCATCCGGATATCTGCCTTTTTATTGAGTTTGTTCTATTTACAAGGAGAAAAAAATGGCTATAGCAGGTGTTGTTATTTTGGTGTTAATAGTAGCAGTCGTATTGTATGTGGTCAATATCTACAATAAACTTGTCACTTATAAAAATCGTTATAAAAACGCGTTCGCCCAGATTGAAGTACAGCTTAAACGGCGCTATGATCTGATACCCAATCTGGTGGAAACCGCCAAGGCCTACCTGGCCCATGAAAAAGATACCCTTGAGGCGGTAATTAGTGCCAGGAATGAGGCCTCGGCCATGCTCAAAGGTGCTGCGGCGGATCCCTCAGCCGCGGCAATTCAGAAGTTGGCCGGTGCCGAAGGTGCTCTTCAGTCTGCCATGGGAAAACTTAATTTTGTTATGGAGGCCTATCCCGATCTCAAAGCGAATCAAAATATGATGCAGCTCTCGGAAGAGTTGACTTCCACTGAGAACAAGGTTGCTTTTTCACGCCAGGCGTTCAACGATGCGGTGATGCTTTACAATACTTTTCGTCAATCATTTCCAACTAATTTTTTTGCCCCTTCCTTTGGTCATGCAACGGATGCGGCCCTTCTTGAATTTGCGGACAGCAAGGAAATTCAGGCCGCTCCCAAGGTTTCTTTTTAATATTCTATTTCGTATAAGCTTTGTTGTGAAAGATATTTTCATGGGTGTAAGTGGGATATGAACTTTTTTCATAATCAGGATATTGCCCGTCGTAAGACAAAATACTTGGTGATTCTCTACCTGCTTGCGGTGATCGCGTTGATATGTCTTGCCAATGTTGTGATAGCTTTTTGTCTGCTGTCCACGGGGAATTCGAGCATTACCCGTAATTTTTTCAGCTGGGAGAGGTTTGGCCTGGTTGGCCTGGGGGTTACAGCCACTATTGTCTGCGCCATCGTTTATAAATGGATTAGTATTGGCGATGGCGGTAGAAGCGTGGCTGAATCATTGGGTGGCAGTCGGATTCCCCCGGACAGTTCCCGTTCGGATCAGCGCCGTATTCTCAACGTGGTTGAAGAGATGGCCCTGGCCTCCGGTATGCCGGTTCCTCCGGTCTATCTAATGGCGGACGAGCGTGGTATTAATGCCTTTGCCGCCGGTAAAACTGTGGCTGACGCGGTGATAGGTATTACCCAGGGCACCCTTGATCAACTGAATAGAGAACAGTTACAGGGTGTTATCGGCCATGAGTTCAGTCACATCCTAAATGGTGATATGCGCCTTAATATGCGCCTTATTGCGCTTCTCAACGGTATTCTTTTTATTGGTGGCACGGGGCAGTTTATCTTACGTGGCTCCAGGTTTACGATGGGGAGTAGTCCCAGTAAGCGTTTTAGTGGTGGTCGTCTGGCCTTGCTGGGGGTAGCGATGGTGGTTATAGGCTGGCTCGGTACTTTTTTCGGTGGCCTGATAAAGGCCGCCATAAATAGGCAGCGCGAATATTTGGCTGACGCCTCGGCCGTGCAATTTACTAGAAATCCGGCCGGTATTGCCGACGCCTTGAAAATTATCGGCGGATACAGCCCCGGCTCAAGGGTGTTGAGCGCGGGTGCCTGCGAAACCAGCCATATGTTCATCGGCAACGCCCTTTCCAGTTTTGAGACCGTATTCAATACCCACCCGCCCCTGGAAAAACGTATAGAAAAACTTGAGCCGGACTGGGACGGGCAAATGCTTAGTCGTAAGGTGGTTTACAGGTCACCTGATAAATCGGGAACCGTTTCTGTCGACCCAAAAAGAAATATCGCAACCACGGCAATTTTGGCCGGTGTCCTGGGGGGAGGTTTGTCCCCGGCCGGGGTTGAGCCTCTTTCCTCCTTTAATCGATTGCCCCCCAAAATAGTACAAGGCATAAAGGAGCCGTTTGCGGCGATGGCCCTGGTATATGCCCTGCTCCTCGATGCGGACAGCAAGGTTAGGGAGAGACAAATTAATATCTTACAAAGCAGGGGCGCGCAGGGAGTATCGGAGCAATCAACAGAGTTTGCCGAAGAATTGTCAGGTATGGATCCGGCCCTGCGTTTTGTTCTGGTGGAAAAGGCGATGCCCGCCCTTAAATGTTTTTCCAAAGGACAATACATCTCTTTTAAGAAAATACTCCTGCTCCTGATTAAAGAAGATAAACGGGTGGATCTGTTTGAGTGGTGTCTGTTACAGGTTATTAAACATTACCTGGGCGCGGAGTTTGGCGATAATAAGGTAAGTGAGCAAAAATATAAATATATAAACGATGTGGCCGATGAATTTAACCTGATCCTTTCAACCATAGTGTACCATGGCAATATGGATGAAGATATAATGGTCAGGGCCTTTAATCGCGGGGCAAACGGTGCCGGACTCTATAACGCAGTTCAGCTCGATAAAAAACAATGTTCCATGAAGAAATTTACGCAGGCAGTGACGAAGCTTGCCGATTGTTATCCGCTCCTGAAACTGCGTATTCTTAAAGGCCTTCTCTCGTGTATCGAGTTTGACGACAAAATAACAGCGGGTGAACGGGAGATAGTAACCACCATTGCCGCTGTTATGGACAGCCCCATGCCGCGTATTAATTTTGCACCATAGTAACCAGCATGGCTGGATCAAATTATCAGGTCATTGCCATAACGAACAATGAAAGCGATTCAAGAGTGAAACCACTTTCATATAAACCTTCTTATATCTTCCTGCCTCCTTCTCCTGTTATATTATTTTAAGCAATGACACCGGCTTATGCCTTGAGTTCTGTTCCGGTTTTGGCTCGAAGCCTAACAGGACTTTAAAGAAGGAGAGCTACGGAGAGGGGGATGAAGGCCATAAGGGTTGAAATAAGTATTATCGAAGAGGCAAGTTCGGTATCACTGTTTAGTTGGGAAGACAATACATATATGGCGGTGGAGGTGGGCAGGGAAAAAAAGAGCAGTCCCACCTTAAAGGGTACTGCACCGACGTTAAATGTTTTGAAGTAGAGAAAGCCGATTGCAGGCAGGACAATAACCTTTAACAGGGTTGCCAGAAAGGCGGGTTTTATATTCTTACTAATTCCTGTGAAACTGAGGGATCCGCCGACCGAAATAAGCGCCAGGGGCAATGCCGCCATGGAAACAAGGCGCAGCGAGTTGTCGATAAAAACCGGGAATCCGCCGACCGAACCGCCGTAGATGATTCCGGCGAGACAGCCGAGTATTAAAGGATTTGAGACCAGGGCCCGCCCCCCAAGCCGGAGGCGCTGACCAGGATTGGTTTTTTGGCCGGAAAACCAGATGAGGGTGGATACGGCAAAAACATTGATCATTGGAATGGCCAGGCCTATTATAATACCAAAATATTGTATTCCTTCCTCGCCCAGGCTATTGAGTATTACAGCAACACCTATATATGTGTTAAACCGGTAACATCCTTGAGAAAAAGACCCTGCCTGAAAGTCGGAAATCCCCGCTGTTTTAATGATAACCGTGCTGAGTGCGAACATTGTCAAAAAGGTACATAGCGTGGCTACGCAGAAGATCCAGTCTATACCGTTGCCGGGGGATGATCCCCCTATTTTCCAGAACAGCATGATGGGGAAAAAGATATAATATATCAGTTTATCGGCCCTTGTCAGAAAAGCCGTATCCGTCAGCCCCTGTTGTTTCAGAAGACAGCCCAGCAGTAACAGGGTGAAGATCGGGAATAATGAGTTGAGGACAATCAAAAAAGACTCCATGATAACAGGGACGGCCACCTGAGTAAGCAGCGCGATCACATTGGTTACGGGGTGCTACCACATCTTTGAGATAATCGGTAATCGTTTTCAGGCAACTATTTCATCATCCACTGTCTGCATAGTTGAAAATTATGATAAAATATTGCCGTTGTGTAAAAATCTCTACTTTTGTAACTGTTATGATAATTTTCCGATCCATGCAACCTAAATCTTGTGCGGATATGGGTAAATAAATTTTAATCGTTAAATTAATATGTTATTGCTTGAATAGCCCATGTTTTTAATATAATGAAAAGATTAAGGGGTAGTTATGGTTGATGATATTATAAAAAGAATACAAAAGCTGGAGGAGATGCTTTCCTACCAGGAGCAGACTGTTGATGCTTTAAACGATGTAATAATAGAACAGCAATTTCAACTTGATGGATTGGAAAACCAACTTCATCATTTACAGACCCTGTTGACCGCAAAGCATACCATTGCCGGTGAAGACGAAGATCCACCTCCACCACATTATTAATCCAGCTTCCAGGGAAGCTATTGACACCAATTGTTTGATAGTGTATGCTCCTTGTACAGGTTGTGATGGGGCTTAAAGTTTAAGTCAGTAGTATTGAGTAACCAGTATGGCTGGCTCAAATTATCAGACCATAGCCACAACGAACAATGAAAGCGACTCAAGAGTAGAAAACACTTTCA
>CAZQOD010000104.1:0-12127 GCA_964594945.1 uncultured Desulfopila sp. | reverse complement strand
TCGTGAGGGTGGTCGAACTGTTGGTGCCGGTGTCATCAGCGAAATTATTGCCTAACTACAGAGATCTAGAAGGTTGCCTTGACCCTTTTAAAGGGTTGGGGCAATTTTTCATATGGGATGAATTGATGAGAGATATAGTGACCCTGGCATGTGGTACATGCAAACGTCGTAATTATACGACAACCAAAAATAAGAGAAATACTCCAAATAAGTTGGAGTTTAGCAAATATTGTCCTTTTTGCCGGGTGCACACGCCCCATAAAGAGACTAAGTAGGGAACATTTGCAGGCCAGTAGCTCTAATTGGTAGAGCGCCGGACTCCAAATCCGGATGTTGGGGGTTCGAGTCCCTCCTGGCCTGCCAGCGGTGTTTTTGGCGATGGGCACTTTCGCTAGTTTTCCTTTGCGTTGGCATAAAAGCGAGGAATAATCCTGTTTGGAGGATGGTTGTTGATATGGCGGCTAATACGAAATCAAAGAAAGCTGATGGGACGAAGGGAGCGGAACCGTCTCCATTTTCGCCACGCCAGATAAAGATGTTTGTGGAAGAGGTCAGGTCGGAATTTCTTAAAATTGTATGGCCGGATAAGAAAATGACTCTCGGTCTCACGGGGGTTGTTGTTCTGTTGTCTATTATTATTTCGATATATCTGGGAACTGTTGATTTGCTGCTGGGAAAGCTTGTCTCATCATTTTTACGCTAGGGATAAGGTTGTACCTGATCGAATCTTAAGGGTTGTTATGATACGTTGTCGTATCGCTTAATTTCTTTACTTATAAATCTCATGGCTAGACAATGGTATATACTTCAGGTCCACTCGGGCTTTGAGGAGAAGGTGAAGGCAACCCTTGAAGAGCGAATACGCAAAGAGGGTTTGGGGGAATTCTTCGGTGAAATTCTTGTGCCCACCGAGCAGGTAGTTGAGATGATTAAGGGGTCGAGAAAGACGTCTTCCAGGAGGTTCTTCCCCGGATATATGCTTGTTAGTATGGACTTAAACGATACGACTTGGCACACGATTCATGAGAATATGCCCCGTGTTGTCGGTTTTGTCGGTGACGACAGGGATCCCGTCCCACTTTCCGACGAAGATGCCGGAAAAATTATTGGCAGGATTCAGGACGGTTCCGAGCGCCCACGGCCTAAAGTTATTTTCGATATTGGTGAGGTCGTCAGGGTAATTGATGGACCTTTTGCTAATTTTCAGGGGGTTGTTGATGAGGTCTTCCCCGAAAAAGGGCGTGTACGGGTAATGGTTTCCATCTTTGGCCGTGAAACGCCGGTTGAACTCGAATTTGTTCAGGTTTCTAATACCTAGTGTTTGTAAAGGAATGAGATATTACGGAATCTCCTGTTATCTGGTTTAAATAGAGGTACTCGATAAATTTTACCATAGGCATACAGTTGATATCCCGTTTACCGGATGTCTTGGGCCTTATTTTATCGTTTGGTAGGTTTTTTAGAGCAACGACGAGTTATGGTAAAACTGCCGTCTCTGGACGGACATTACCTGGTATTGAATAGACCGTAAGATGGTAATTTCAAGACGATTGGGCCGATGATTTTCCCCGCTGCGGGGAGTTATGGCGTTGTTGTCAATGATTAATAGTTAGTTGGAGTGATACGATGGCCAAAAAAGAGATGGCATTTATAAAATTGCAGATTCCGGCGGGTAAGGCAAATCCGTCGCCACCGGTGGGACCGGCACTTGGTCAGCACGGTGTAAATATCATGGAATTTTGTAAAAATTTCAATGCTAAAACACAGTCCATGGGTGATACCATAGTTCCCGTGGTTATTACGGTTTATCAGGATCGTTCCTTTAGTTACATTACTAAAACTCCGCCCGCATCGGTTCTTTTGCTTAAGGCCGCCGGTTTACAGAAGGGGTCCGGTAACCCTAAGGCTGAGCGTGTCGCTGAGTTGAAACGTGATAAAGTTCGTGAGATTGCCGAGATTAAAATGCCCGATCTTAATGCATATGATATTGAGGGGGCAATGAAGATTGTCGAAGGTACGGCAAGGAGTTGCGGAATTACCGTAATAGACTGATCATTAAATAGATACTGCTGACTGGAGGTTTCCCTGTCACGTAGGAGGCTGTTATGCCGAAACATGGTAAAAATTATAACAATAATCGAAAAAAAGTTGATAGAAGCAAATTGTACGGTGTTGAAGAGGGTGTCGAACTCGTATTAAACAGCAAATTTGCAAAGTTTGACGAAACCTTTGATGTCGCCTTGAAACTTGGTGTCGATCCCCGCCACGCGGACCAGATGATAAGATCATCCGTAACGCTGCCCCACGGCACCGGCAAGGTAACGAGGGTACTGGTGTTTGCAAAGGGTCCTAAAGAAGCGGAAGCGCTTGAAGCCGGAGCCGATTATGTCGGCAATGATGATCTGGTTGAAAAGATTAAGGATGGTTGGCTTGAATTTGACAAGACTGTTGCCACACCCGATATGATGGGTGTAGTCGGTAAAATTGGTCGGGTCCTTGGGCCGCGTAATCTTATGCCCAATGCCAAGCTTGGAACCGTTACCTTTGATGTTGCCGATGTTGTAAAAGAGATTAAGGCGGGAAAGGTCGATTTTCGTGTT
This sequence comes from uncultured Desulfopila sp., assembly GCA_964594945.1. Taxonomy (GTDB): domain Bacteria; phylum Desulfobacterota; class Desulfobulbia; order Desulfobulbales; family Desulfocapsaceae; genus Desulforhopalus_A. The sequence continues at coordinate 9,527 of CAZQOD010000104.1, read as the reverse complement.
GAAAAGGGTGGAATAGTTCACGCAGGTATCGGTAAAACTTCCTTTGGTAAAGAAAAGCTTGTGGAGAATTTTCTGGCCTTTGTCAGAAGACTGATACAGTTAAAACCTTCTACAAGTAAAGGTGTCTATCTTCGTTCCATAACTATTTCATCAACCATGGGGCCCGGCGTAAAGTTGGATCAACTTGGTGTAAGGGCGATGTTGAAGTAGAACTTGCTTAAATATTTTTATATGAAAGTGGTTTCACTTTTGAGTCGCTTTCATTGTTCGTTGTGGTCTGATAGTTTGCTCCAGCCATGCTGGTTTTCTGGATTTTGTAAAAGATAGGTTAGATAGGTTAGCGCATTCAACATATCCTCAGGAGATGCTGGCTATCGAGGTTGGCTGGTACGCGGACATCAAAAAAGATTCGCGTAAGTTGTTAGAGTTAGGTATTACGCAAAAAGAGGACGGATGTCATAAAAATCGTAAAATGATTTTTTTTGTGACTGTTGAATATTATATGGGCTTAACCATATAGAGTACTTTTTGATTGTGTTGTGTTTAGAGGTGTCCTAAGCGGGCATCGGTTGTTATTTGAAATCACCGATTTTTTTATCGGATAAGGAAACTGTCACTGCACAGCGGTGTCACAGTTTGTGGTCGAAGACAGCGGGTACATACGTTTAATTGTGGTTATCACGACCTGCCGAGACACTCTGCGGAAGATACAATATTATAATATTGTTTTCCCATGTTTGTAATGCTTGTAACTGCTGTTTCGAAAAACTTTTTATTTTAACCTGGGAGGAGTAAATTGAATCGTGATCAAAAAGTGGCAATTGTCTCCGAGTTGAACGACTCGTTCAGTCGGGCAAAATTTGCAGTTGTCGCCGACTATTGTGGTTTAACGGTCTCTGAGTTTCAGGAATTTCGTACTGAGTTGCGAAATTGTGACTCCGAGGTGCGTGTAGCCAAAAATACTCTCCTGAAAAGAGCAGTTACGGATACAGATAATGCATCCCTCAGCGATGATTTTGTCGGTACGACCGCAGTTGTCCTTGCCTATGCAGACCCGGTTATGCCGGCCAAGGCAATTGCAAAATTTGCGGACAATCATGACAAATTCGTTGTTCGGTCCGTTGCTCTGGAAGGAGAAAAGATCGGCGTCGATCAGCTTATTGCCCTGTCGAAATTGCCGAGTAAGGATGTTATGCTCGGTCAGCTGCTATCCACGTGGAACAATGTACCAACCGGACTGGTTCAGGTACTGACTGGAGTTTCACGCACTTTTGTTTATGCATTGCAGGCTGTTAAAGAGAAAAAGGAAGCTGAAAACAGCTGATTTATTTTCGTTAAAACAATAATTATAATTTAAGAGGATTTTCAAATGGCCGTTACAAAGGAAGATGTTATAGATTTCATTGCAAATATGTCCGTTCTTGAGCTTGCCGATCTTATAAAAGAATTTGAAGAAAAATTTGGTGTTTCCGCTGCAGCACCGGTGGCAGTGGCTGCCGTGGCCGGAGGCGGCGCCGATGCTCCTGCTGAGGAAAAAACTGAGTTCGATGTTATACTTACAAGTTTCGGTAGCGAAAAGATTAAAGTTATCAAAGAAGTTCGCGCAATCACCGGTCTTGGTCTGAAAGAGGCGAAGGTTCTTGTTGAGTCGGCACCGGCACCGTTGAAAGAGGCGACGACCAAGGAAGATGCTGAAGAGATTAAAACAAAAATTGAAGCTGTAGGTGCATCTGTTGAAATAAAATAATTTGTAATTTCAACGGGTTGTTTTGTTTTTTGCCTGAACAATATGGTTACAACACGCTACGAGCATTGCTTCGTGGCGTGTTGTGTTTTGTGGAAATAGAGATGTTTTAATTTCAGTTCGCTTCCTGAAATGTGTTTGTTTGGTAACGTTTGTTTTGTGTCTTAATTAAATGAAGAAATATATTTTCCACGTTATGTGGGATAATTTTGGGTTAAATGGTGTCCGTTCAGAAAAAGGGTTATTTCAGGATCTGAGCTGTCTTTCCTAACTCTTCTTTGTTATCGATTTTATCCTTCGATAAGCGGGGCACGGGACATCAGCAATATGGTTGCGGTAAATTTATAGAGCGGTTCGATTTAAACCAGATAGCATGAAACTTGAAAATATCTTATTTCTGTACAGACACTAAATAAGTAATTTAGAAAAGTTTTTTGACAATTTGCTGTTTATATTGTTATCTATGGAAATAGAGAAAAAAGGATTCTACTATGCTTAGCAAAAGTACATATGATTTTTCTGCGTATATTTTCAGCTTCAATATTCACCTTTTATCTTTATTTTCATATGTCAGTTACAGTACTATTTTACCTACCCCTACATAAATGAATGCTTATTCCCGACACGGGGAATAACAGGTCTCTGTGTGACATTCCTGAGTGGATGTTGGTGTCGTTAAGTGTTGATTATGGTGCGTTTGCCCGTATCAATTCGCTGGCAAAGCAGAAAATCTAAGTAGTCATACCACTTTATTAGAGTACGATTCAAAGGCAATTCCGAGGATAATTATGGAAAGAGTGAGAAAGAATTTTGCCAAGGCGCCGCGTATTATGGAGCCTCCCCATCTTATTTCGATGCAGCGACTCTCCTACGAGAAATTTTTGCAGATGGAGAGTGATCCTGATCAAAGGGAGGATTTTGGCCTCCAGGGTATCTTGAAGAATGTTTTTCCGATTAATGATTTCAACGGACTCTGTTCTCTTGAGTATGTACGGTACAAGTTTGGTGATCCCAAGTATACTGTTGAGGAGTGTTTACAACGGGGGATGACTTATGATATTCCTCTAAAAATTGTTGTACGCTTAATTTCCTTTGATGTTGATGAGGAGACCGGCGTCCAGTCCATTCGCGATATTAAGGAGCAGGAGGTCTTTCTTGGCTCCTTACCGCTGATGACCGGGGACGGTGTATTTGTAATTAACGGCACGGAACGTGTTATTGTTTCGCAGCTGCAGCGATCCCCAGGTCTTTTTTATACCCATGATAATGGCAAGAGTCACTCCAGTGGCAAGTTACTTTACTCTGCCCGGATTATTCCGGTGCGGGGATCGTGGATTGATCTGGAGTTTGATATAAAAGATGTCTTGCATGTCCGTATTGACCGGAGGCGTAAATTCCCGGTAACCACGTTGTTAAAAGCGATCGGTTTTACAGCCGAAGAGCTGCTGGCCGAATTTTATCCCGTTAGAACCGTTGTTAAGAAGGGCAAAAAATTTTCCTTAAATTTTGATGCCGAGATTGTTAAGGGTCAAAGATTGGAATTTGATATTGTTGACCCCGGCAGCGGCGATATCCTGGCCAGGAAGGGTAAGAAAATATCCAAGGTCCTCTGTAAGAAGATTGAGGCAGCCGGAATTGAAAGGCTTGAAGTTTTACCGGATTCGCTTATAGGTTCGATACTCGCCGAGACGATCCCCGGTAAGGGTGAGGAAGATGATCCAATTGCCCTCTGTAATACCGAACTCACCGAGACCTTACTGGAAACCCTTGTTGAAGAGGGAATTAATAAATTCAGCATCCTGCATATTGACGGGGTAAATTACTCCGATTCATTCAGCAAGACCCTGGCTCTTGATAAGGCTAAAGGCCATGAAGAGGCTCTGATAGAAATTTATCGAAGGTTAAGGCCATCAAGCCCTCCCACCCCAGAGGTTGCCGAATCTTTTTTCAATAATCTCTTTTTCAATCAGGATCTATATGATCTTTCCGAGGTGGGCAGGTATAAGATAAATGCAAAATTGGGCCTTGACGTGGATATTTCCAACAGGGCTTTGACCCGTGAAGATATCCTTAATGCGGTGAGGTATCTTGTACGGTTAAAGGATTCCCAGGGTGGTATTGATGACATAGATCACCTTGGTAACCGCAGGGTTAGAACTGTAGGCGAGCTCGTTGAAAATCAGTATCGCATGGGGTTGGTCAGGATGGAGAGGGCAATCAAGGAGCGCATGTCCCTCCAAGATGTGGAGACGTTGATGCCCCATGATCTTGTTAATCCCAAGCCGATTTCAGCCGCCATTAAAGAATTTTTTGGTACGAGTCAGCTCTCCCAGTTTATGGATCAGACCAATCCCCTCTCAGAGGTCACCCACAAACGTCGTTTAAGTGCCCTGGGACCTGGCGGCCTTTCACGGGAGCGAGCCGGATTTGAGGTTCGAGACGTTCACCCCACCCATTACGGGAGAATATGTCCGGTTGAAACCCCGGAGGGTCCCAATATCGGTTTAATTGTTTCACTGGCTACCTACGCCCGGGTGAATCCCTATGGTTTTATTGAAACACCCTACGTTAAAGTTGATGATAGGATTGTTTTGGACGAGGTGAAGTATCTAAGTGCTCTTCAGGAACAGAACCAGATTATTGCCCCGTCCCTTACGCCGATGGACGAAAACAGGCGTATAACTTCTGAAAATTTGATTGTCCGTGAAGAGGGTGAGGTTGTAACCGCAGTTGCTGAAAACGTAACTTATATGGATATTGCCCCCAATCAGATGATAAGTGTGGCGGCGTCGCTGGTACCTTTTCTTGAAAATGACGATGCAAATAGGGCTCTTATGGGTTCGAATATGCAACGTCAGGCGGTACCTCTGATGATAACCGAAGCTCCGTTCATCGGTACGGGTATGGAGAGATATGTGGCCCGCGATTCCGGGGTATGTCTCCTTGGTGCCGGGGATGGTGTGGTGGAGGAATCCGACGCTAATCGTATTGTTGTCAGGTATGATACGCCCGGCACCGATGGTTATGACACGGGGGTGGCGGTATATCGTCTTGGCAAATACAAAAAATCCAATCAAAACACTTGTTTTAATCAGCGCCCCATTATAGCACCCGGTGATCGTGTCAGCAAAGGTACTGTTCTCGCCGACGGACCGTCCTGTGAGATGGGGGAGCTTGCCATCGGTAAGAATGTGACCATTGCTTTTATGCCCTGGCGGGGTTTTAACTTTGAAGATTCCATTCTTATAAACGAGAGACTGCTTAAGGAAGATACCTTTACCTCTGTCCATATTGAAGTTTTTGAGACCATGGCCAGGGATACCAAGCTTGGTAAGGAGGAAATCACCAGGGATATTCCCAATGTAAGTGAGGATACCCTGAGAAACCTTGATGATTCCGGTATTGTCCGCATTGGTGCGGAAATAAAGGCTGGAGACACCCTCGTCGGTAAAGTTACGCCGAAGGGGGAAACGGTTCTTTCACCTGAAGAAAAACTGTTGCGTGCCATTTTTGGGGAAAAGGCTCAGGATGTGAAGGATTCATCCCTTCGGGTTCCCCCCGGAGTCAGTGGTGTTGTTATTGATGCCAAGGTATTTTCGCGTAAAGGCGTGGATAAGGATGAAAGGTCGTTGTTGATCGAGGATCTTGAGATAGAAAAATTAACCCAGGATAAAACAGACGAACTACGGAGTCTGCAACGTGGGGTCTGCCGCGAAATCGGTATGATAGTTGACGGTCGCACCGCAAAGAGTGATATCCTGGACAGTGACGGCAATGTTATTGTTCAGTTAGGTAAAAAGATTAGCAGTGAACATGCTGAACGCATTGGATTTAAAAGGCTCAGCGAGATAGATTTTTCTGAAAAAGCCAAATATATTGATAAAATTGAAGCTGCATATGATCGCTTTGAAAACCAGGCCAGGTTGATAACTGAACGTTACGACGGTGTTATCGAACGGATGAAAAAGGGAGACGATCTTCCCCCCGGTGTGGTGAAGATGGTCAAGGTGTATGTCGCCACCAAACGGAAGCTCTCGGTCGGTGATAAAATGGCGGGACGCCATGGTAATAAAGGTGTTGTTTCCCGTTTGTTGCCGGAAGAGGATATGCCATTTTTTGAAGATGGTACCACCGTCGATATTGTTCTTAATCCACTTGGTGTACCTTCCAGGATGAATGTTGGTCAGGTCCTGGAGGTGCACCTGGGTTTTGCCGCAAAGAAACTTGGTCAACAATTAGAAATATTGAGCAGGCAGCAGGGTGCCGACGCGGTAAGGGAAAAATTGAAAAAGATTTATTCCGCAGCTGAATACGATGAAATTACCGCCTCGAAATCAGATGCGGAAATTATTGAGTGGGCCAGGGAACACCAAAATGGAATACACATGGCTACACCCGTTTTCGATGGCGCTCCGGAGGAATCAATCAGGAAATTACTGGTGGAGTCCGGAGTTGATGAGGTCGGCCAGGTCCAGTTATATGATGGTTTAAATGGTGAGCCGTTTGCCAACAGGGTCACCGTCGGTGTCATGTACATGTTAAAGCTGCATCACCTGGTGGACAATAAAATTCACGCGCGTTCCACCGGCCCCTATTCGCTTGTAACCCAGCAACCCCTGGGTGGCAAGGCTCAGTTTGGCGGTCAGAGACTTGGTGAAATGGAAGTGTGGGCCATGGAGGCCTACGGTGCCGCATATACTCTCAAAGAATTTTTAACGGTGAAATCCGATGACGTTGAGGGACGAACCTCAATGTATGAAAGGATTGTAAAAGGAAATAATTTTCTAACAACGGGACTACCTGAATCGTTTAACGTACTTGTTAAGGAACTTCAGGCTCTCTGTTTGAATATGGAACTTATCGAAGAATAGAGGGTCGGGGGATATCTTGCCCCGTTAGACCCGGTAGTGCAGCTTTTTGACAAGGATATCTCTGGTTTTCAGTTATTTTGAGGGTCGGAGAATTCCTTTACCATAAGGGAGAGGTGATTTAGTGGAAGAGTTATTCAATTTTTTTCAAAAACCTAAAGCTCCGGTTAAATTCAAGAACGTTAAAATTTCTCTGGCTTCTCCTGAGAAGATCATGGACTGGTCCCATGGTGAAGTAAAAAAGCCTGAGACGATAAACTACCGAACGTTTAAGCCGGAGCGGGATGGCTTGTTCTGCGCTAAGATTTTTGGGCCGGTTAAAGACTTTGAATGTAATTGCGGTAAATACAAAAGGATGAAACACCGCGGAGTGGTCTGTGAAAAATGCGGCGTTGAAGTTATTCAGTCCAAGGTGAGACGCGAAAGGCTTGGTCATATAAAACTCGCCGCACCGGTTGCCCATATCTGGTTTTTAAAGAGTTTGCCTAGCAAGATCGGTGCCGTCCTCGACATGACTTTAAAGCAGTTGGAGAAGATACTTTATTTTGAGCAGTATGCCGTGGTTCAGTCGGATGTCGATGTTCTGCCGGTGGGAACTCTTCTCACCGAAGAAAAATATCGTCAGGCCCGCTCCGACCATGGGGCATCGTTCCAGGTGGGTATTGGAGCGGAGGCCATCAGAGAATTACTCGCATCCAAGGATTTAGTCGCCCTTTCCAAGCAGCTGCGCACGGAGATGCTGGCCACCAATTCCCAGACCAAACGGCAGAAACTCGGTAAGAGGTTGTTTGTTATAGAGGCCTTCAGGGATTCCGGTAATAAACCCGAATGGATGATCCTGGAGGTAATTCCGGTACTGCCGCCCGATCTCAGGCCCCTTGTACCTTTGGAAGGAGGGCGGTTTGCCACCTCGGACCTTAATGATCTGTATCGTCGTGTGATTAACAGGAACAATCGACTCAAACGCCTCCTGGAGCTAGATGCCCCCGATATCATCATTAGAAATGAAAAAAGGATGTTGCAGGAAGCGGTGGATGTCCTTTTTGATAATGGTCGGAGGGGTCGGGTCATTACCGGCGGCAATAAACGGCCGCTCAAATCCCTGTCTGATATGTTGAAAGGTAAACAGGGCCGTTTTCGCCAAAATTTACTTGGTAAACGTGTTGACTATTCCGGCCGTTCCGTTATTGTCGTGGGTCCGCATTTGCGTTTGCATCAATGTGGTATTCCCAAGAAAATGGCCTTGGAACTTTTTAAACCCTTTATCTATAACAAGCTTGAAAACCGGGGTTATGTAACCACGATAAAGAGTGCCCGGAAGATGGTCGAAAAGGAGATGAAGGAGGTTTGGGATGTACTCGATGAAGTGGTCACTGAATACCCCGTTATTCTTAACAGGGCACCGACTCTGCACAGGCTGGGAATGCAGGCCTTTGAAGCGGTCTTGATCGAGGGAAAGGCTATTCAGCTGCACCCCTTGGTCTGTATGGCTTTTAATGCCGATTTTGACGGGGATCAGATGGCGGTGCATGTGCCGCTCTCGGTTGAGGCTCAGGTTGAAGCCAGGGTTCTCATGATGTCCACTAACAATATTCTATCCCCGGCCAATGGTGAGCCGGTTATCATTCCCTCCCAGGATATTGTCCTTGGTCTCTATTATATGACCCGTGACCGTGTTAATGTAGCCGGCGAAGGTAAAGTGTTCAGCTCAGTGGACGAGGCAATAATTGCTTATAACTATGGGCAAGTACACCTGCAAGCCAGAGTTAAGGTTCGTATGAATGGTGAAATTGTGGATACCAGCATGGGTAGGATTATCCTGGGTACCCTCGTCCCCGATGCGGTCAGTTTTGAAAAGGTAAACTGTGTTATGACTAAAAAGGCCCTGGCTGGCCTGATTGATCATACCTACAGGCATGCCGGAACCAAGCAGACGGTTATTCTTGCAGATAGATTGAAGGATATCGGTTATGAATATGCAACCCGCGCCGGTATCTCCATTTGTATTGATGATATGACCATACCTTCGCGTAAGGAAAAACTGGTTAAAAAAGCGGAACACGATGTTCTCGATGTCGATCAGCAGTATACCGATGGTCTAATCACCTCAGGGGAAAAATATAACAAGGTTGTTGATATTTGGTCAAAGGTCACTGAAGAAGTTGCCAACGCCATGATGGATGAAATAAAGGTTGATGTTTTCCGGGATAAATCCGGAAATGATATTGAAGCGCCCAGCTTTAATTCTATTTTTATCATGGCCGATTCGGGCGCACGTGGATCCAGGGATCAAATTCGTCAGTTGGCCGGTATGAGGGGTCTTATGGCCAAACCCAGCGGTGAAATTATCGAGACACCGATCAAGGCTAACTTTCGTGAAGGTCTCGGGGTGTTGGAATACTTTATTTCCACCCATGGCGCACGTAAGGGTCTTGCCGATACAGCTCTGAAAACCGCCAACTCAGGTTACCTCACCAGGAGGCTTGTCGATGTATCGCAGGAGTCGACTATTGTTATGACCGATTGTCTGACAATTGACGGTATTGTCGCCGAGCCTCTCATGGACGGAGGGGAGATCATTGTGCCCCTCGGGGATCGTATTCTTGGTCGTGTCGCCCTGGAGGATGTTGAAGATCCGTTTACCGAAGAGATTATTGTTGAGGCGGGCGCGGAAATAACCGAGGAAATTGTTGAAAAGATTACCGCAGCCGGTATCGACAGGGTGCCGATCAGGTCGGTGCTCAGTTGTCGAGCCAAAAGGGGTGTGTGCGCCGCATGTTACGGACGTGACCTGGGGCGCGGACATATGGTTAATTTAGGTGAGGCCATCGGGGTGGTTGCCGCCCAGTCCATTGGTGAACCAGGGACCCAGCTCACCATGCGGACTTTTCACGTCGGTGGAACGGCAAGCAGGT
>CAZQOD010000103.1:0-12412 GCA_964594945.1 uncultured Desulfopila sp. | reverse complement strand
TAAAGTTTTTTTTAGGAATATTGTTAACCTTTACCTCTTTTATATTGTTATTATAATCATAAATGTATTCTTTAGTCCGAAGCTGTGGTGATGGAGAAGCAGCGTCGTCAACGATGTATCTCAGTGTACCATCCGGCCAATGTCCGAAATCAGTTATTCCGGATTCCCGTGATCTGGAAAAATCAAGGAGATCGCTGCCGACGATATATCGGTACGCCAGTTTCTCATCGTCGACTCCCAGGTTTAATCCAGTTCCCCGGTAAGCGCCCAGAAGCTTTCCCACAATGTTATACTCGTATACGGTGGTATCACGGGTTGGCGGGTCATTATGTTTAAGTGTTACCTGGCTGAGAATTTTGGTGAGGTATTTTTCGCCGGGGTCGGCAAAAAACTTATAGCGATAGGTTTTATGGTTTTGTTGTGTTTCATCAGTGATTGTAACTTCAGCATCGGATATATGTTCGTAGGTAATAAAGTTATTATTTGGATATTGCTGATCATGACTGTGGGTTATCTTTATAATTCTTCCCCATTGGTCATAATATGTGGTATCTCCTATGCTCGATTCCTCATAATTCAGTAGACCGTTTTTGAAAAATATTCTTGAAGTTGTAACTCCTATGGAGTCGACAGTTGCGTAAATACGCCCCAGGCCGTCAATACTTTTTTCCACAAAAGTTGTATTGGTGGTGCCGACATTTCTTTCGCGGAGTCCTGTTAGATGGCCATTGGTATTGAATTGATAATCAAACCAACTGTTATTACCCATTGGATATGGTTCGATCCTAACCAGTTGCCTGTTATTGTTATAATGGTATATGGTTTTGTTGCCCCTGCCGTCGGTTTCGGAGTGGATAGTTCCATCTACATTTACAACCCTGGCGGTGTGGAATTTCTGCGGTTCAGAAGGTGTATATAAAGGCTCGAAAATATCACTTACAACGCCCCATTGCCAGTTATATGATGTGGAATGACCTTCGGCATCGGTGATTTTTACCAGGTTTGAATAATTATTTCCGGGAACACTGCCATAAGCAAATGTCCGTGCTATTCCGTAACGATTAATTTTTCTTAACTGCCCGAATTCATATGGGTTGGCCTTGTCCCCATAATATTGATAAGAGGTTGTGAAAGTTTCGTCGGCTGGTATGTAATCGTGACCTTTTTGAAGGATTCCTTCGCCCAAAAGATGATTACTTGTGATAGATATCAGGCTTGGTTTCCCCGTGATTATGCGGGTGTTCAAATCATCCCAGGTCCAGTAGGTTTTATTTATTGTCCTGGAAAGTGACCATATCGAAGTACCGTTACTGTCGTATTGTTCCCCCTTTTCAACGATTTTCGTGGGGTTACCATATTTATCGTGCGATAGAAAATTGGTCGTATACACGGAAGCATTAACATCCGGATAGTCTTGAAATGTGTACTTCCATTCGCCAGTTTCTTCACCTTCTTCAATTCCGTGAAATTCAAAGACCATAACACCATTGCCACGGATTATTGTCTTTGAATCAAGTTTTGGTATTGCCCAGGTACCCTCGGCGTGCATGCATGTTCCGCCGTAGGGTACGGGGTTATAGCCAATTGAACTGTCATATGGCAGGGCGGACCAGGAGTTTTCCTCAACATAGCTGACTGTGCCGTCGCTTTCCTCTACGATTTTCTTTCGATCAGCCCTGCTTTAAAAACGGGCATTTACTTGATTATTTGCTTCAACGAAATAGTAGTGTGTCCATCTGCCCTCAGGGTCCTTGATGCCTGTATAATTTATTTCCCTGTAGTTTCTCATCATGGGATGAGATGGCCGGTATTCATAATAGTAGTAAGTCCAGACGGGGCTGCCATTGTGGATATTAACGATATCAGGCCCGAGATTATTACCGCCGAGAAATTTCTTTTTAAGACTAATCTGGCTACTTTGTCAGCCAGGCCAGTTGGTACATTCCCGACCATAATTATAATATTGATAGTAGGTGACACCACCTGTGGGGTTATGTACCCGGGTGAGAATTAACACCGTTTTGTATCCAATTCTAACAATTTCTTTTCCATCAATATCAATATTATATCTATATGACCATTTTTCGCTGTCGGGGTCGCCGATTCCTGTTTCCGCGCCGATCATTGTAGATTTTAACAGAGCATTGTCTGGGTTTCCGGATGGATAGTTGTATTGCACAACAACTTTATTTTGATTAACAAAAAATATACGTTTCAGTCTTTCCCATAGGCCAAAGGTTTCATACTGGAACTCTAGCTCTCTGCCTAAAGAGTCGGTAACACTAACAACTTTGCGTGAGTCAGCCCTTGGGCCAATTTCATAATTAATATTTATCTTGCTTCCATTTTTGCGTATTTCCGTGGCATATCTATAACCCAGCAGCTTGCCGTTAACGCTGCCCGGATTGAATTGGCCAAAATCGATTTCGGTACCGTCCGGTAAATATAAAGTATATTCAACCCCGCCATTTACACTGTTTACATATTGCAGTTTCCACATTTCAGCACTGAGCCAAACATTAAGAAGGGGGTCTTGCCTGACCATTTCGGCGCTTGTGCCGTCTCCGAGTTCAACCGTGATAATTTTGTTATTGCGAGACATGCGGCCAAAATGTATATCCCAGCCAAAACCTAAAGGGGAGTATCTCCAAATTCTCATATTCTCTCCTTTGGCGCCGGCAAATTGGTCCTGCACATTGGCGGCACCTTCTGTAGAATATGTCCTGTAGATATTCAGATCCAAGCCGCCGTTGCCGGGCAGACTGAAATCTAAATATTTTAATCTGACTATTCCCGTAAATGGGTCTATATCTTCGTCCTGAGTATCTGAAATATGGGGGCGAAAATTAACCTGGCCCGGCTCATGTTTCTCTTCCGCATGGAGCATGCAGGTAAAGAAAATTGAAATTATCAGACCGATAATAATAGATACCGTTACCCTCCGCGGACTATTTTTTGAAAACACGATATTCTCCTTGATGTTTTTCTCGAAGTTGCAGACCCTTAGCGTCCTTTTAACAGAAAAACAGGGCGGGTTCAATGATAAAACCATATTTTATTTAATGTTCTGCCGTATATCTGCTATTTCGGTAACTTTATGTAATATTGACAATAAACGGCGCAAAAATTACGCTGCTTTTTTCCTGCAAAAAACATTAAGCCATTTTTGTGGGTGGTTCCGTAATATTGAGGTGGTGGTATAGATGTCGAGGATGTGAATGTCGGCCAGTTGATTAAGCAGTGGTATCAAAGAGTCGGGTCGGTGATCTGCAAAAAGGCGATTTCGCTCGTCCCGCCGTCGGCCTTTTCCGTATTTAAAAGACATATACCATATTCCCCCGCTTCTAAGGGCGGCGGCTATTTTTTTGAAGACTGCAAGCTGTTGCGAATGGGGGATATGGAGAAGGCTGGCACAGGCCCAGATACCGTCAAATTCTTTTTTTATTTCCAATGCCTGGATAAGTTGCACCCTAACCTTTTGACCGATTGTTGCCTCGGCAACAGTGGCAATTTCTTCTGAACCGTCCATTGCGGTAACCGTGTAGCCGAGGTTTAGAAAGGCCAGGCTGTCACGCCCGGAGCCGCAGCCAAGATCGAGGATATGTCCTTTTTCGGGAAGGAGGCTGGTAAATTTATCCCTGCAGGGATGCATCGCAGAAAAATTGTTTTCAAGACAATAGCTTTGGGCATTTCTATTATAGTAGTTTATCGTTTTTTCAGTCATCTCTTTTCCCGTTTGCCTGTTGAGTGCAATGTTTTATTAAGTTAATGACATTGAGGTGTTATAGCTAAATTTGCGTTCAGAATATGGGGAAATAAATTTCATACTGTTAAAATAATATGTTATCGATTGAATAAGTTATAATTGCGCTACTGTTTTTGTGAACAATTTTTCTTTATATTCTTTGTTCTTCGGAAAACAGCCCTTTATCTCATCTGAAAATATGGTGGACAAGCATAGCCGTTTCAGGTAAGTGAAGAATGGTGTATGCATCTGATACCCGTTCAGGTGAATTAATTGATCGGCAAAGGCGGTTTTGGTGGAAATTTCAAATCTTGAAGAAGACGGATTTATGCAACGGTTGCGCCGGGGATCAGTTGCCGCCTGGCCGATATGCCTCGGTTATTTTCCCATTGGCCTGGCCCTTGGTGTTTTGGCGAGCCAGGCCGGTCTTCCCTGGTGGGCCGTGGCCATGATGTCCCTTTTGGTGTTTGCCGGTAGTGCCCAGTTTATCTGTGTGGCTATGCTCGCTTCCGGGGCTGCAATATGGTCGATTGTTTTGACCACCCTGGTGGTCAACCTGCGTCATGCGTTGATGAGTTCCGCCCTTGCCGTATATTTACCCAAAGTCAATCGTCTGTTTCTGACGTTTTTCGCCTATGGTATCACCGATGAGAGTTTTGCCCTTAATATGGCACGATTCAAGGGCGGGCACTGGGATCGCTGGTGCGCCTTTGTCGTAAACCAACTCTCCAACGCCGTCTGGATAATTGCCACCGTCATGGGAACCATGGTCGGCCAGTTTATTCCCAAGGGTGCGTTTGGTATCGATTACGCTCTGCCCGGTATGTTTATCTGTTTGTTAGTTTTTCAGCTGCAGGGAAGAATTTTTGTAGTGACGGGTATCCTGGCCGCGTTTATTTCCATCGTCTGGTATCTGCTGATTCCAGGTGATTCTTATATTGTCGGTGCGTCCATGGGGGCGGCGACCCTCGGTTTTTTTATAAAGCGACGGGCGGGGAGGGGCAAATGAGTTTCTCCGAATATTTATTTCTCTTTTTGGGCATGGGGCTGGTGACCTTTGTGCCGCGCTGGTTACCCCTTCTTTACCTGTCCCATAAGCGTTTGCCCCGTTGGCTGGTTGACTGGTTAAGTCTTATTCCGGTGGCGATTTTAAGCGCCCTGCTGGCGCCGATTCTTCTTGCCGACGGCGTAACACGCAGTTTTGATCCCGGCAGACCTGAATTCCTGGTAGCCCTGCCGACTTTATATTTTGCCGTAAAGACCAAAAGCCTGGGTGGTACTGTGCTGGTGGGTATGGTGCTGTTCTGGTTACAGGGTTTTATTGTTACGGCTTAGCCGTGTCGTTACGATTAAGATGGGCCTGCACCAGTTTAATTTCGCCATAGGAATATCCATCACCCAGGGCAAGTTTAATTTCACTTAACAGTTTGCCCGGCTTTTCCGAGAGCATCTTTTCGATGGTCTTGATCTTTTCAGCCGGCAATAAGTGGTCAATGGAAATTTTCCCCTCACCGACAAAATATGCAAGATGTCCTTCGATGGTTGCCGGCACCAGTTCTCGTTTTTCGGCAATTTCGGGGATAGTCAGACCTTTTTTAAAAAGCTCGAAGCTGATTTTTTTTGTATCCGGTTTTGTCTTTTTCCTGTCGGTGGCGGCAACCTGTTTTGGAGTCGGCAGGGTTACCTGCGTGATATTGTATTTTTCCCGGTAAGCGGTTACCAGGTCTATCAGTTCTTCGCCGTATTTTCCGGCTATTTTTTTGCCGATACCCTTGATTTTTTTCAGGGATGCGGGTGAATCCGGCAGGTTAATGGTGATCTGTACCAGGGTCTTTTGGTGCAACACCATATAATGGGGAATATCTTCAGATTTTGCCTTATGGTCGCGCCACTCTTGTAGCGTCTGAAACAGTTCCGGGTGTTCGATATCGGCTTCGGAATAGCTGATCGTCCGAGCGGGTATTTTCTTTTGTCCGGCTTCGATTTCGGCCCTGGAGATATTGCGTAGATATTGCGAAGGGGAAAATCCGTTTTCACAGCTCTGTACAGCAGCCATTTTTACCTCATTTTCCTCGCATAGCAATTTAAGTGTTGCTTTTGCTTTTTTACGGATCTCCTTATTGTCGGTATCAATGGTAATTTCAATCAGATGACGGTGTAAACCTTTTGCCGTCTTTTCTTGAAAATAGGCGGAAGCCTTGGTTATGCGCTCGACTATGATCTCATCATCGCTGGGCAGTATATCGGGCCGGAACAGGGATTGCAGCTGGTTTTTAAAGTTGCGGCCCACCTTATATATTTCATCAAAGGTCGTTTTTTGCAGGTGCTGGAGATCATCAATACCCGAGAGTCGAATCAGGTCACGGTTGCCCTTTATAATAGAGCTGAAACGGTCAAGGAGGCTTTGCAGACGTTGAAAATCAAAACATTCCAGCAATAATCGCTGCTGATATTTAATTTTGGCGGCGGTCAGCCTGGTGGCCGGGGGTATGTCCAGACGTACCTTTTTATCAAAATCGAGAACCGCCCGGTCAGTTTTTACGCCCCTGGTTGAGATCTTGGTGGAGAGAACCATGCCGGTCAACGTACGGCAGCGGCTTAACGCCACATATACCTGGCCGTGGGCAAAAGCGGCCTGGGCGTCTATGATCACCTTGTCGAAGGTTAATCCCTGGCTTTTGTGGATGGTGATGGCCCAGGCGAGTTTGAGTGGATATTGGATAAATGCGCCTATTCTGTTTTCGGAGATTTCCATGGTCTCCTGGTTGAGGTTGTATTGAATATTTTCCCAGGTCAGCGGCGCAACTTTTATTTCCGACGAATCCTCGGAACATTTTACCCGGATATCTTTACCGGAAATGTGGGTTATTGTACCTATCTTGCCGTTAAAAAACCTTTTTTCAGAACTGTTGTCATTGCGCATAAACATCACCTGTGCCCCTTCTTTCAAGGTTAATGATTCGGCGGTGGGGAAGGTGTGTTCGGGAAATTCACCCTCGATTTCGGCGATAAATGTCTGCGCTTTTCGCGACAGTGAGTTTAGTCTTTCGGCGTTAATCGCATCGGCTCGACTGTTGTGGGTGCAGAGGGTTATATAGCCGTCATGTTCCTGGGGTGAGGGGTCTGGGATATAACGACTGTTCAGCGCCTCAATCGTTGAATCGTCGAGTTTGTTTTCTCTAACATTATTAAGAAGTTGAATAAAATCAGCGTCGGCCTGGCGATAGATTTTCAGCAGCTCAATGGTGAGCAGCTCACTTTTTTGCAGTGCATTGCAGCTGAAAAAATACGGGGAGGTATAATAGTTCCGCAACATCCCCCATTCTTCTTCTTTTACCACCGGGGGTAATTGGTGCAGGTCGCCGATCATTAACAACTGTACGCCGCCAAAAGGAAGGTTTGAACGGCGGTAGCGGCGCAGGACGCTGTCTACCCCGTCCAGCAGGTCGGCGCGGACCATGCTGATTTCATCTATTACCAACAGGTCAAGACTTTTAATTATGTTGATTTTTTCTTTGTTATAACGGTATTTGGCATTTGCTTCACTGCCCGGTAAAAAGGGGCCGAAGGGCAGTTGGAAAAAAGAGTGGAGGGTAACTCCACCGGCGTTGATGGCGGCGACACCGGTGGGGGCTGTCACGATCATTCGTTTATCGCTCTCTTTTCTCAGGTTATGCAGAAATGTTGTTTTGCCGGTACCCGCCTTGCCCGTAAGAAAGATATTGCATGAGGTGTCCCGGAGAAATTCTCCAGCAAGTTTTAATTCCGGATTCGATGAGTCCATAGAAGTATGTTAAAAAAGTATAACCAAATCTATATCTCAAGGCGCTGCAACTATGCATAGCCCTGCGTATTTTTTAGGATCTCGACCGCACTATGTGGTACAGTAATGGTATGGTGGGGGTAGCCCAGGCGGTGAGGCCGGGTTATCAGTACAGGATTAATGGAAAAAGCAATGAAAAGGAAGAGAAAAAGGTAGTATGGCCAAAAAATATAGTTTTCCGGCATGGTTTATATTTTCATGGAGCAGGTAATGCGTAATAGCTGCCCTGGCCGGTGTCTGGTTGCGTAAGTTTTAACCGTTTTTCGGATAAGGAGTGGTGGTGATGAAAGAAACAGGGTATTGGGCGGATAATTATCAGAGAAATAAATTGTCGGTGAAAGAGGCGATTGGGAAGATTCAGTCCGGCCAGAGGATTTTTATCGGTTCTTCCTGCGGAGAGCCGCAGCATTTGGTTAAAGGGTTGGCCGATGCCAGCCTTACTTTTACCGATTTGGAAATTATCAGGCTGTTTAGTGGTGAAACAACCTCCCTTTCCAAAATTGCTGAAAAATCAAAATCCCAGAACCTAAATATCCGTTCATTTTACCTTGGTTCGGCTAATTCCCAGAGTTTTCAGGGTGACTTACGTTTTATAACGCCAATCAATCTCTCCCAGGTACACAGACTTATAAAATCACGGTTATTACCCATCCAGGTGGCTTTAATCCAGGTAACTCCTCCCGATGATTTCGGTTGGATGAGTCTTGGTATATCCGTGGATGTTACCGCTTCCGCGGCTGCCGCCGCTGATATAGTCATCGCCCAGGTTAATAGAAAAATGCCGAGGATACTGGGACGTAGTTATATCCACGTTAACGATATCGATTACTTTGTTGAGCACGATGAAACCTTGATCGAAATCGGCACCTATCCGGATGTGGCAACTGCGGGCATGATTGCGCGATATGTTTCACGTCTGGTGGACGATGGTTCGACCATGCAGATGTCACTTGGTGCGACTGCCGCCGCGAATATTGAGGCTTTGATGGAGAAAAATGATCTGGGCATTCATTCTCAGTATGTTACCAACACCATTATACGTCTTATGGCCATGGGGGTGGTTACCAATCGGAAAAAGGGTTTTAATAACGGGAGAATAATTGCCAGCAACGCCATTGGTACCCAGGATCTGTATGATCTTCTTGATAATAATTCGGCGGTGGAGTTTCATCCCTCAAAATATGTGAATGATCCGAGGATAATCTCCCAAAACAAAAAGATGGTGGCCATGAATATCGGTCGGGAGATAGACTTGACCGGACAGGTGGCGGCGGATGCCCTGGCCTTTAATAATTTTTCCGGGGTTACCGGCATGGTGGATTTTTTTCGTGGTGCCGCCATGTCCAAGGGTGGTAAATCAATTTTGATGCTGACGTCCACGAGAAACCATGGTCGGGAGAGTAGAATTTCGCCTGTATTACAAAATACGGCGGTGGTGGTTCCCAGGGGAGAGGTGCAGTACGTCGTGACGGAATATGGATCGGTTAACCTGTTTGGTAAAAGTATCCAGGAGCGGGCCATTGCCCTGATAACCATTGCCCATCCCGATTTTAGAGACTGGTTATTTGAAGAAGCGCGGAGGCTCGGATTGCTGGGACCGGAACGTTCCCTGAAGGAGGAGTTGCATTCCATTTATCCGTTAAGACTTGAAGAGACAAGAATTATAGGCGGGAAGAAGCTTACCTTCAGGCCGGTAAAGGTGACGGATGAACGTGGTTTGCAGGAACATTATTACGGACTGGATAAAAATGATGTTGTTTCCCGGTTTTTTCATGAAAAGACCAGCTTTGTCAGTAAGCAGATCGAACAGACTTTTATTATCGATTATATAAAAGATCTGACCATTGTCGTGGTGGAGGGGGAGCCGGGTTTTGAACGGATCCAGGCCGTGGGGGAATATTATCTGAATCCGGAGACCATGTTGGCCGAGATCGCCTTTTCCGTTGTGAAAAAATGGCAGGGCCATGGTCTTTCTTCCATTGTTATAAAAAAATTGGCCGAGGCCGCTAGGAGTAACGGCATTAAAGGGTTGACCGCCTATACCTCAAAATCCAATAAAAGAATGGTCAAACTCTTTAACACCCTTGATTACGAGGTGAGGATGACCACCCAGGGGGATATGATTTATCTCGAACTGTTATTTGATAAGGTAGCAGACACCAAGTAACCAGCATGGCTGGCCCAAATTCCCAGACAACAGCCACAACGAACAATGAAAGCTACTCAAGAGTGAAACCCTTTCATATACATTAATGGACCGTTTAAATGATTGTATCCACCTAATTTATTTGCATTAAAATTTTTTTTGGCAAAATAACAGCGTGTTTGAAAAGAATATTCATCTGGTGGTTAACTTCCTTTCGGAGAGTGATTATATTGAAGTGTGTTTATAAAATGGAAAACCAATCGATATGAATAATAACATGAAGGAGTATGAATTATGTATGAAAATGCACGACAGATGACATTGGGACAGGCCCGGCAGGAGGCCTCGACCATATTTCTGGCCAAGGTATTTAACTGGATGGCCCTTGGCTTGCTGATAACCGGGATTGTCGCTTTTTTTACCGCCAATACGGGCCTGGCTGTAACGATTATCCGCAGTCCAATGTTTTATATTCTAATGTTTGCTGAGTTGGGTCTGGTCTTTTTCCTCTCGGCTCGGGTTAACAGGATACAGGCATCAACGGCGTCCGCCTTGTTTATCGGTTATTCGGTGCTGAACGGGCTGACTCTCTCGGTGGTGTTCCTTGTTTATACCCGGTCATCAATCGCCTCCACGTTTTTTATTACCGCCGGAATGTTTGGGGCCATGGCGGTTTACGGCCTGGTGACAAAGCGTGATCTCTCCGGGTTGGGTTCGTTTCTTATCATGGGTCTTTTTGGAATTATACTGGCCTCGATTGTTAATATATTTTTGAATAATTCCAGCCTGTACTGGGCGATTTCGTTTCTTGGTGTATTGATTTTTACCGGTCTTACCGCCTACGACGTGCAGAAGATTAAGCGTATCGGTGAAGAGGGGATAATGGCCAGTGGAGATGAGGCCATTCGTAAGGGATCAATAATGGGCGCATTGACCCTTTATCTTGATTTTATTAATCTTTTCTTAATGTTACTGCGTTTCTTCGGTGGATCAAGAGACTAACCCGGAGTTTTTAAAGGCTATAACCCAAAAAGGCACGACCCCGAAAGGGGGAGTGCCTTTTTTATTGCCGTTACAACAGGGGGGTTGTAACGGCAGCCATGGTCGTAGCTGTTATTCTTCGACGTGGACATAGAATGGCCATTTATGGAAAAACCATTCGTTCCACAAGAGTGGAATAATCCACCAGAAGTTCCATATCAATGATTCACCATGGGGAAAGCGGTGGGACAGCTGATCCATATGGTGGTTGCCGAGTCCCCAGTGACCGAAGTTTGCATAGTAGAAAACCCAGTAACTGATTGCGGCGAAGAAAAGAACGCCGAAAGTACGGAAGAGAAAAGCCGCCCAGCCGTCCACATCCATGCCCAGGGCAAGATCATCAAAATAATGATGCCAGATCAGGAATGGGATCAGGGTGAAACCGGCGATTTCAGCTGAATGTATCCAGTAAAAACGTTGCACCTCGGCGAGTCCTTTGGCCTCTTCAAGATGATGAAATGTTTCCGCCGGAACCCACATGGGAATAATGGCCTTACAGGCCAACATCAGTGCATATGCCCCCATAAACGATATAACAACCGAGACAAGGCCTTTCCAGGGCTGACCGATACCCATTACGCTCCAGGGCTTCATCCGCCAGACATTGGCAGTCATAAAGAGAATGATGATAGCCCATTCCCACCAGCCGAAAACCCAGTGAATATGGGGTGTTCCGCCTATGCTTGTCCACCATGGAGGACTGAGGGCGGGGCCTTTAAAGACAAGACCGAAAAACGGCACGATCAATATCGTATACGCAAAAAGTGTAAGCAACGATCCCCAGCCGAACTCGGCAAAACCGGTTTCGGGTTGTTTCAGGTTGCTGGGTTGAACCGGCCATTTGCCGAAGAAAATTGTCGATACGGGATAGGTGTAAAAACCGATTAACACAAAACCGACAACGGCGACTTGGGCTAGTTTCCCCGGCTTACCAAGGGCATCAAGTCCGTAATAACTCAGGAAGTTGAAACCGAGGCCGAGAACCCGATAGAATAGAACATCTATTACAAACCATACAAGCACAACATTGACAACGGTCATAACGATGCCGCGCATGGGTTGGGGTATGTTTTGAAAGGGCCAGTCTCCGAGGAACATGTGCTGCCAAATACCAACAAGAATCATCATTGCCAGGTACATTACAAAGGGATAGGGGAACCACCCTATCGGCCCGCGTGGATCACTGAGGATAAACCAGGTGGCCCATGCAATCCCAAAAAATGTACAAAATGAGATAATACCGGTGAGAGGTTGTCCCCACCGGGGTTTTAATTGTGCTGCCATACGCTCCTCCTTTGAAAATATTAGTAATAACTACCTGTTACGCCATGCAATGTCTCCGAATCTTTATTCGTTTTATAAGCCATGGATTTTCACATTCAGGAACATCAGTTGTGTCGGTATCTGTTTTTTCAATAAATCTCCATTTAATACCGGTTGGATTCGGCCCGGTGTTGCCGGAGAGGCTGGTTGTCGTCCGACGGGCAAAAGTGCTTTTGCCTAATTTGCCCAAACCGCCCGAGAAGCTTTCCCCTGTAGCAAAGGGGGATTTTCAGGGGCAGATATCGGTATCTTGGGGAGTCTTCTTGAGAGCTCTCACCGCTAACACTTTGTTATTCTGAAAAAACACCGAGTGCAAATTATGCGAACCCCAGCG
>CAZQOD010000102.1:0-12574 GCA_964594945.1 uncultured Desulfopila sp. | reverse complement strand
CAAACTACACGATCCGGCTCAGAATGTACAGTTTATTTCGTAACAACTCCTAAAAAGCGGGAAACTTCAGTTATTAAAAAACAATTGACATATTGTCGGCCGGAACTATATTAATCGCTAGATAGCGATATGGGGATAAAGAGATATAAGAGGTTCTATGAAATCGTATATACGGGTTATGAAGGCGCTTTCGGATCCGAGCCGGGTCAGGGTCCTTAAATTATTAGAATATGGTGAGCTATGTGCCTGTGAAATACAGGATTTGCTGGGTCTTGCCCAGTCCACCGTTTCAAAGCATATGAAACTTTTGGAGGATGCGGATCTGGTTGAGGGGAGAAGGAAGGGTACCTGGACTATTTATAGTCTTGCGGACGGCGCAGATTCGTTATACGCCAAAACCATGCTTGCCCAGTTACGTTGTTGGCTGGAAACAGACAGGGAACTGGAACTTATGCGTACAAGGTTGCCTGATGTGGCCTCCGTACGGGCCAACTGCTCAGGATAGAGGGTTATTGAAAATGAAATGTATTGATCCCGTGGAAAAATTATCCGCCGATGTGGGCAAGGAGATGAGCGTGGCAACACGTATCTTATTGGGACTGTTGGCGATTGCTGTCTGGTACGTGGTATATTCGCAGTTGGGACGATTTGCTAGTTTTTTTTCCTATTCATTGCTTGGTCTTGAAAGAACGAGCCACCTTGGTGAAGCTGTGCGATTTTTTGTTTATGATACCCCCAAGGTTATGATGTTACTGAGTTTGATCGTATTTTTTATCGGTATGCTCAGATCATTTTTTACCCAGGAGCGAACCCGCAAATATCTGGTCGGCAAACGGGAAAGTGTGGGTAATGTAATGGCTGCATTGTTGGGCATTGTCACCCCTTTTTGTTCATGTTCCGCCGTGCCTTTGTTTCTTGGTTTTGTGCAGGCGGGTGTACCCCTGGGCGTAACTTTTTCCTTTCTTATTGCCGCTCCCATGGTGAACGAAATTGCCCTGGTTTTACTTTATGGCTTACTGGGTTGGCGGGTGGCCGCCCTCTACCTTGTTACCGGGCTTTTAATTGCAATGTTGGCTGGTTGGGTCATCGGTCGTTTGAAGTTGGAACACTGGACTGAAGATTGGGTTCAAGAATTAAGGGCCGCTGAAGCCGCGGTTATTGAAGAAAAATTAAGTTTGGCCGACCGAGTGGAACGGGGCAGGGAGGCATTGCGGGATATAGTTGGCAAGGTCTGGATTTATGTGGTGGCGGGAATAGGCGTGGGAGCGCTGATCCACGGTTATGTTCCGGAAACATTTATGGCTCAGATTATGGGTAGAGAGAGTTGGTGGTCGGTACCGGCGGCTGTACTGGTGGGGATTCCCATGTACTCAAATGCCGCAGGAATTGTACCGATTGTTGAGGCCCTGTTGGGCAAAGGCGCAGCATTGGGAACGGTCCTGGCATTTATGATGAGCGTGATTGCCCTTTCTTTGCCGGAGATGGTTATTTTACGAAAGGTTTTGAAGCTCGAGCTGATAGGTGTATTTATTGGTGTAGTCGCTATGGGGATTCTTTTTACCGGCTACCTTTTTAATGTACTGATCTAGCCTAGGAGCTTGTCCGAGAATGCCATTTTGTCCAAACTCTTCGTTATTGTCAAAAAATATGGTCGTAATATTAACTATACGGCTGCGCGTATTTTTTTGAAAAACCTCGATTTTAACCAAATAGCGCAGACTTTAAAATGTCAATTCTCGGACAGCCTCCTAGCCCGTCTCCAGGGATAGGTTACTGAATATTTTTTATTACGGCTTGGAGTATTCTTTATATATGCAAGCATGAAAGATGTCTTTACATCTTTCATGCATTTACCTGGAATAAAATTTGGACCTAAACTTTTTCTATGCAAGGTTTGGGTATAAAAATTATAGGAGAAGATAATGGAAATCAAAGTATGTGGACCGGGTTGTGCCTCCTGTGAGCGGGCTATGAAGACAGTTGAAAAGGCGGTTGCCGATAAAGGAATTAGGGCTCAAATAATAAAAGTGACCGATTTTCAGGAAATTGCTCAGCTGGGTATTTTTTCGACCCCGGCACTGGTTATTGATGGTTCTGTTAAATGTGTTGGTCGTGTTCCCAAGCAGATGGAGGTTGAGTCCTGGATAAGTTAGGGCTGCCCCTGTAACTGGCTTGGAGTGTAATAATGGAAGATTTTTTGCGTTGAATCTTATTCGTGCGCTTCTCGCGATTTTTAAGTTTGACCGCATCGCAAAAAAGAAACGGATAAAGGCGCGATTAAGTCTGTTCAGAGGTTTTTGAAAACAGCAGAAGTGGAGCCATGATGAAATATAAAGGTTATATTGGCCATCTTATTTTGGCAGAGTTGTGGCGACAATGCAGAGGCAAGCTCTGTCGCAGGCAATGCGGCCGACGGTAAATAGTGCAAAACTGAAATTATAATCCGCATCCGTTATTGGGTGTGTTGCCTGAAAAGGTAACGGACGGATCAACACTGCTGATGACGAGACCTGTTTCGTTGTGTCCAGCGCATGATATTGCCCCGTCGAGTGTGTCTGCCGCGTTGTTGGTAAAGGCATTGCCGGGGCCAATGATGATGCTGGAAGAAAAGCCGCCGATTGCTCCTCCATACGCGTCAATGCCGGTTGTTTTTTTTGCACTGTTATTACGAAAAGCATTGTTGCGGATCTTGACAAGTTCTCCATTGCCAACCACGTGGGAGACACGAATGGCGCCGCCTCCGCAGACGTCGTCAGTACTGCCGGAGTAGGTTGCGCAGTCACAGGAGTTGTTGTCGAAAAGAGTGTTGGTAATCTCGATTTTCTTGGTGTTTGGCCAGTATCCGTTACCATTGATAGCCAGTGCGCCACCAATGGAGCGGGCGTGATTGTTGATGAATTTACAGTGTCTGATAATGGTATCGGCCTTGTTGTTATAGGAGTTAAGGCCGCCACCGCGACGCCAGATGCGACTGTTTGGGTTTGTATCGTCTTTGACGGCGTCACGGATGGTGACATACTCAAAGTGAACCTTGTCGCTCTGGTTGGAAACTATAATCCCCCACCAGGCGGTATCGGGCGTTTTACCACGAAATATTATCGGTTCTTCCTCCGTGCCGATTGCCCAGATGGTTCCCGATCTGGAGCTGACAGCGTCCGGAAGCGAAGGATCTCGGCCGAAATGATACTTTCCCTGGAAAATAAATGTGGTACCGGAAGGTATTATCAGTCGGGTACCCTCGGCTACAATAACATCACCCTGTACGCAGTAGGTATCCTTGCTGATTGTGGTTATTGTCCCCTGTAAAGGTGTGCAGTCGCCACCACCGCTCACCGCATTTAAGATAAAAAGCGCTTCGGCAATACCAACCTTGCCGTCACCGTTTACATCGGCACTTAATTCTACTGCAAAGGCCTGATTGCCGGAACTTACCTGCAATGAGACAAGGGCATCATCAAGTTTTATTTCCCCATCGTTATTGATATCACCTGGTTCGGCACCATGGGACATTGGACTCGATATATGGAGCAGTACCGTTACGAAAATTAAGACTGATAAATTTAAAAACCGGGTTACTAAATTATTTCGGTGGTCTTGCCTGTGGTAAAAAATCCTGACCATTGAATCACACTCCTGTTAATATCCGGCGGATAACCGGTTAAATATTAATTCGCCCCAGCCGGATGAAGGTGTAAGGTTCATGTTTACTCCGCAATTATGCGTGTAGTCCGTAAGAAGGCTTGGGTCGCATCGTTGATGAAAGGTCCAGGCAAGATAGGGGATGTTCCTGTTTTCAGCCTCGTCCATGAGTTTTGTGCAGTCGGCCAGGCTCATATTGGCAGCACCGGTTACGTACCCGAATTCTCCAATGATCACCGGCAGTGTTTGTGCGGGTACGATAAAGCGGCTGTTAAAGGTAGACTGGGGATCGTAAACATGGGTTTCGTAGGCGATATTTACCCCGTTTCCGGCGGTAATGGGATGGGTAATATAGTAAGTTAATATTCGGGCCCAACTCCTCGTTCCCTGTACTGTGATAATATGGTGGTAATCTCCTGGGAGTCCGTTTTCAATCTGACGAATGGCCGCCACTGTATTGTTCATGGCAGTCCATACCTGTGGGTCCTGGCTACCGCTGTAATTGGCCTGGGGTTCGTTAACCAGGCCGAAAAGGACGTGGGGTTTGCCATAGAGCGCAGCCGACAGGACCTTCCACACTTCGATTGTATCCGCGGTGGGCCAACCCTGGTTGTTAAAGGAGGGGTCTACCCACAGGGAAACAAGTACGTAAACATCTTCTTTCTCGCCGATATAATCGACTATTTCGACTACATCCGCTAAATATTCAGGGTCGTGAAGCAAGTCCTGCCAATGCACCCTGTAGCCGGCGGCGGTATCGTAACTTTCCAGGGTGAGACGTAAAAAATCAGCATGCCAGACATCAACGGCTTGGTCGATGCGTCGTTTAACTTCGGCCACATTGGGGGCAGAGGCCGTGCAGGCGTTGCAGGATCTTGTATCGTGAATATTTACGCCGCGACCTGCCCATATGGTAGCGTCGGCCTTATAAATATGGTTGTTTCGGGTGTGGAGCCAGCCTTTGTTTTTGGATACCTCCTGCAGGTCGTAAATTGCTTCAACAATGGAGATATGGTTGTCGCTGTTTACGTCACCGCCAATATTTACCCCATCGGGATGTAAACCGGAACTGATCTGCAGGGCTAAAATCGCATCGGATAAATCGATATTGCCGTCGTTATTAAGGTCGCCCGCTTCAGTAGCCGGGCAGGTAAGGGATGTGATATGTAGATAAATCAGGGGAATAATCAGTAATGACAATAGACGGCACTTTGCAGAAATACTGCTTGCAATACCCTTGGAAAATAGCACGAATTCCCTCCCATATTTTGAAAAATTATATATGAAAGTGTCTTTACTCTTGAGTCACTTTCATTGTTCGTTATGGCTGTGGCTTGAGAATTTGTTCCAGCCATGCTGGTTACCTAAAACCGATTGCCAGACAATGTAAAAATTACCCCCACCAAGTTCATTATAACAGAAATGAGGTTACAAACAGGCTATAAATAAAAAAATCTGTAACTAAAGTTTTGCATATAACAGGAGGCACGAATTTGGCAATCTTAATGTCTGCCAGGGTCAGGCGCCTAGCAAAATAATGCGTAAATCCATAACATTCGTATGGGTGGGACCAGTTTTATAGAGGTCTTCAAGTTTTTCGAAAAAATGGTAAGAGTCGTTATTGTCCAGGAATTTCTTGGGGTTGAGTCCGGCTTCCAGGGCGCGTTGTACCGTTGTCTCATTACAGAAGGCGCCGGCGGCGTCGGTGGGGCCATCCGTACCGTCTGTGCCGCCACTGAGGACAGTAATATTTTTCAGACCCGAGAGCTTAAGCGCCGCCGCTAATACAAACTCCTGATTTCTTCCCCCCTTCCCCGAGCCCTGGATATGAACGGTTGTTTCTCCCCCCGAGAGTATGCAGGCTGGTCTATTAAGTGGATATCCATGGAGTTGAATTTCCCTGGCAATGGCGATATGATTGGCGGCGACATCGCGGGTGACGCCTTCGAGCATGGAGGAAAGCAGCAGGGTATTGTATCCCAGCTCATCCGCTTTTTTTTTGGCATGTATAAGCGCATCAAAATTGCGGCCGATAATTACATTCTGGGTCTTTTTGAAAAAGGCCTGCTCTTTTTTGGCGGTTTCCAGCACATTACCTTCGATACCGGCTGCAATATGGTCTAATACGGTGCCGGGAATATTATCTTCGATTGCGTATTTTACAAATATTGTCTTGCAGTCATGGAAAGTTGTCGGATCGGGGACGCAGGGGCCTGATGCGATACTGTCGAGATCATCACCCACCACATCGGAGAGGATCAGGGAAATAAGTGTTGCGGGGTAGATTGCCCTGGCAAGTCCGCCCCCTTTGATGGTGGAAAGATGTTTTCGCACCGTGTTGATTTCGTGGATTGTAGCGCCACAAGCCAGGAGAACCCTGGTGGTTTTTTGTTTGTCTGCAAGGGAAATTCCTTTTACAGGCAGGGGCATAAGCGCAGATCCGCCCCCGGAGATCAGACAGATAACCAGGGTTTTTTCGTCGGCGGTTTTTGCAAGTTTGTAAATGGCCTCTGCACCCTTTAGGCCCTGGTGGTCGGGTACCGGATGACCACCTTCCCGGACGGTTATTCTTCGCAGTTTCGCAAGATGACCGTATTTAACATTGATTAAACCTGCCAGGATCCGTTCACCGAATATTCGTTCAATGGATCCGGCCATTGATGCCCCCGCCTTTCCGGCACCTAAAACAATTATTTTTTCAAATAGATCGAGGTTGTAGCGTCGGTCAGCCACGGTGAAGATATTGTCGTCCAGTCGGCAAAAGCGTCTGATTGCCGCATCCGGGGCCACGGCCTGTAATCCAGCTTGAAAAATCTCTACGGCATCTCTCTTGCGTTTATTTGTCGGCTGATCGTTCATTTTCTGTACCGTTGAAGGACAACAATTCATGGCAGCAATAGCTCCGGGAGTGTAACATCAGGAGCCGTTGATCTCAAGTGTGGTTAATGGGCGGGGCCAATCATTTTTTCCGGCAGCCAGGTGATAATCTCCGGGAATATGGTACAGAGCAGCAAGACCAGCATGATTATTAGAACAAAGGGAATAACACCCTTTATAATATCGGACATGGTGAGGCCTAGTTCCGGCGGTGCCGAACCCTTCAGGACAAAAATCGACATGGCCATCGGCGGAGTTTGAAAGGCCATTTGCAGATTTATGCAGATCATCATGCCGGCCCAGAGCGGATTGAAACCGAGTTGGGCAAGAATGGGAGAAAAAATTGGTACGATGATAAAGACGATACCTATCCACTCGATAAAGAGACCCAGCAGAAAAACAATAAGCATGATCATGGCAAACGATGCCCATTTTCCGCCGGGGACGGCGAGAATGAGTTGTGAGACCACCTCGCCTGAGCCGGCACTCATGAAAACACCGACGAAGGCGTAGCAAAGTGCTGCGATCATAACGACAAAGGAGCTGACGCGAAGGGTCTCCAGCGAGGCATGCTTTAGTAGTTTAATGCTGAATTTTCCATAGGCTACGGCGAGAAGAATCGAGGCGAGACAGCCGATGGCGGCAGCTTCCGTGGGGGGCGCAATGCCTGAAAAAATGGTGCCGAGAACCGCAAGAATAAGCATGATCGGCGGTACCAGAGATTTTAGGAGGCGCCAGAGTTTTTTCATTGAAAACGGGGCGATCTGGTCGGCGGGAATTGCAGGTCCCATGGCCGGGTTTAGATAGCAGCGGATTCCCACGTAAGCAACATATCCGAGGGCCAGCATAAGTCCTGGGAAAACGGCCCCCATAAACATCTGCCCTATGGAGATCCCAGCCTGGGGGCCGTAGACGACGAGCATGATGGAAGGCGGAATGAGTATACCTAAAGTGCCGGAGGCGACGATGGTCCCTGCGGCTAAAGATTTGTTGTAGCCACGGCTTAGCATGGGTTCCAGGGCGATAAGGGTGAGGATGGTGACCGATGCTGCAATAACACCCAGGCAGGTGGCCAGGATAGTGCCGAAGACGACGGTGACAATTGCCAGGCCGCCCCGTAACCGCCCCAGGGATTCATAGAGACTCTCGTAGAGATCCTTAGTTATGCCGGAATGTTGCAGGATAACGCCCATAAAAGTAAAGAGCGGTACGGCAAGATAGGGGTAGTTGAGGCTCAGGTCATAAAATCTGCTGTAGAGGATGTGGTATGTAGTTGTCGGGCCAAAGACGAGTATACCGACAATAAAGGCTACGCTACCGATAACAAAGGCGATGGGAAATCCGGTGAGGACGAGGGTAAAAACTCCACCCAGCATAAGAAAGGCGACTATTTCGGCGCTTAAATCAATCAATTTTTTCACCTCTTATGACAAAGTGGAGGTCTCGAATAAATCTGGCGATCCCCTGTAGAATCAGGAGAAACAGGCCAACGGCAAAAACGGTGCGATAGGGTGCCGCCGGTGGATACCAGAAACTGTTGAACATTACTTCATGGATCTTCCACGCTTTGGCTGCCCAACTGATGGCAAGTTTAAACATAATGATCATCAGCGGGAAAAAGAGAAAAATGGCACCAATTACATCAATTAATGCTTGTTTACGAGGTGTTACCTGCGTATAGAAGAGATCCACCCTGGTGTGTGAGTCGTGCAGATAATTATATGATGCACCTAACATGTAGATAATCCCTCCAGCCATGCACATGGAGTCATAGGCCCAGATGGTCGGGGCGTTAAAAAAATGTCTGGCAATTGCTTCATATGATCCGAAAAGAACCAGGAGTAAAGCAAACCATTTTCCTATTGCCCCGGCTTTTTCACTGAGCCAATCGATAAATTTAAGTAGTTTTCTTATAGTGGACATGCTTTTCTCCTGGTGAGTTACGTTGTTTTCTGCATGTTATTTTATGGCGTTGTATGCCTTTCCGAATTCCGTCATTGAGTTATAAATCTCGGCGAAAATCGGATCTTCGGATTTTGACTTTTCCGCGTAGAATTTTTCAGCTTCGGCGGTTAGAGCATCTTCAATTTCTTTTGGAACTTTATATACTTTGTTACCGGCTGCCTTAAACTTGTCAACGGCCTTGAGTGACTCGTTAACCAGGTATTCGTGTTGGGCCTGGGTATATTGGGAAACGACAGCTTTAACTATTTCCTGCAGATCAGCCGGCAGCTTATTCCACGCATCTTTATTTACGAAAATAACCTGGGGGTCGCTGGGTGCCCGTGTCGGAGACAGGTAGACATAGGGGGCAACTTCGTTGAAATGCATGTTCCAGTTTGATGCCAGTGTGGAGTATTCAAATGCGTCGATGGTCCCCCTCTGCATTGCTTCATAGAGCTGGCCGCCGGGGATAATTACAGTTGCAGCGCCCATGCGTTTGAGTATTTCACCACCATCGCCCATGCAACGGGCTTTCAGACCTTTGAGGTCGGCCAGGGTCTCAAGCTTAATCTTGGAGTGGAAGAAGACTTCTTCAGGTAGAGGAGAGAGGGCGCCGGGAAATGTCATAACATTGTAGTCGCCCATCATTTTATTCAGCAGTTCCGCACCGCCACCAAAATCAAACCATGTTCTCAGGGCCTCGCCGGGTAGTCCGCCGGGACGGGAGCTGATGAGCCCCGCCGCCGGCCATTTATCAAGATTGTACATCGGGGTGGAATATCCCATCTGCAGTACGCCTGCGTTAATGGCATCAACTTCTTTGTAGGCTGGAACAATGGAACCGCCAACAAAGGGTTTGACTGTTAAACGTCCACCGGTGGCAGCTGTAATGGCATGACACAGTTTGTCATGGTAAATTTGCGAAGGATCGGAAGCGGGTCCATGACCGGATGATTTCCAGATAATTTTGCCTCCTTTACCTGCAAAAGCTGTGGTAACCGGTATAAGCATTAAAGCTGCTGTGGCGAGTGCCATAAGTAAGCTGCCTCGTTTTTTAGTGAAGATACTCATCTTTGAACCTCCTTTGATTCGTAATTATGCCTTGTTCGCAACCGGATGTTTAACTGTCGGGGAATAAGGCGCTGGGAACTGCCTGGTAATATGAAGTTTTTTTAACCAACACCGGAAATGACCGGTAAGCTGGTATAAGTGCCTTGTTGCTGTTACTTCTTTTTTTTATTATAGTTTTTACGGAGTAAAGCATTAAACAACTAAAAAACTTCCAGTATGGTTATGAAAAAAACGATCACCAACGATGGCTAGTTGATCTATGGCCGCTTGCCCGGTGCAGTGCGAAACGCCTATAATTTTCAAATCATTTCTTTGCAGGTAGGATATTGATTCTTTAAGGCTTGCCGTTGTCGCCTCAACCAAATGAGTACCTCCCAGTATCGCGTGTATCGGTTTTTTTAGTGTATCTTTGGTGAAATCGAGCATATTTTTCATGCCTGGATGGGAGCAGCCGAGCAGGACGATTAACCCTTTTGGACTGTCGATGGCCAGAAGTAGTTCATCGGTAAATGGATCTTGAATAAAGGTTTTATCCTTAAGAATTTTAAAGCGTGGATTTATTGTTTCATCTGCATGAAGGCGTGGAAAATTTGTTAAAATATTGATACCAGGGGCAAGTTTGGTGTTTTTCCTGGTTGTATACTGGTAAGAGATATTTTTCTCGGCCAAAAAATTTTCATCAAAATTATTGCCGAGATATTCATGGGAGTTATTGTTAGAGCCGTATTTTTTCTCAAAAAAACCCTGCCCCAATACCAGTTTGAAAGTGGTCGTCAACTGGGCCAGGGACCTTAAGCCGCCGGAATGATCATAGTGACCGTGGCTCAGCACAACATAATTAAGAGACGTTAAATCGATGCCCAGCTGTTCCGCGTTTTTAATAAAAAACCCGGTTTGTCCGGTGTCAAAAAGAACCTTAAGATCATCTTTTTCAATAAAAAAAGAAAGGCCATGTTCACTGTGCAGCCCATGGTGTTCTCCAGCACTATTCTCTATTAGAGTTGTGATTTTTAGAGACATTTTTACCCCACTATCATCTGTCCATCTTAATCTGTTTGTTAACATCGTGCAGCGCGTTGATAAGATGTCTTGTCATTGCATTTTCGGCACCGGTTTTGTCATGTTTTCTGATTGCATCGACTATGTCATTATGTTCGTGGATTGTTTTTTCAATGCGGCCAGGTGTGTAAAGGCTCGAAATCCAGCCATTTGGCAGTTCGGTGGTCATTGACTTCATAAGAACATGGAGGGTTGTGTTTTTGGTGGCCCCCGCTAGAATGCGATGGAATTTACGATCACATTGAATGACCTCTTCTGTGTTTTTCTCTGCAGCGAAGTCAGCAAAACGGGCGCAGACCTTTTCCATTTTCAAAATATCATCTACACTGCGCTTTTCGGCGGCACGGCCCGCCGCTTTTGGTTCGATTATCAGGCGGACCTCGAAATTATCGTTAATCGATTGTTCGTTATTTTTAAGCCAGGTGGAAAATGCTTTGAACTGTTCTCCACTGGCATCGAGAATAAAAATTCCTTTACCCTGTTTAACACTGACCTGGCCGGTTACTTCGAGCATTCGTAAAGCTTCACGAATTGATGATCTGCTTACCTGTAGTTTTTTTGTTAACTCATTTTCCGAGTAAAATTTGTCGCCGGGCTTGAATTTTTCATCAATAATCATTTCCTTGATGACCGCGATAACACTTTCCGATAGCCGTATTTTTTTTATTGGTTTCATTAAAATCCTTTAAAGCAGTTAATTTCTAACCTAACACCGGAAATGACCGGCAAGCCGGTATAAGTGCCTTGTTTCTTGTTTTTTTATTACAGCTTTTACGGAGTAAGGCACTAATTCTTCGCCCTTCGTGATTATTATCCAAGAGTCTGTTCGCCATATTAATGTTAGGTTAATGTCATTGGAGCTTCGAGCTTAGACGTTAAAACAGACTGCAAATATTTCCGATCTGTTGTTGCGGAACTCTGATTACATGGAAATAAACAGCTACTCAGCAGCTATCTACTTAGCAGACATCCACTCATCAGACAAGTAAAAAATGATCAAAATACTGCGAAATTGCAGGTCCAGCTGACTATAAGAGCTTATTTTTATTTGGTTTTATATATTTTAAATTATGAATCAATAAAATTATACCAGCACAGAGGAATACAATACCAAGCATTCCGGTGAAGTTGAAAAAGTCTCCACAATACCAAGCCCAACCACAGTAGATTAGTCCCATAATGATAATAAACAATGGACCAAAGAAGCGTGTTATTTTTAATCCTTTTTGGGCAGTGAGATGTACTTCTAACATTTTGGTTGTGGCAATCGCTTTATGTTCACAAGTACCTTTACACGCAATGCCGTCTATAAAATCAACGGCACATTCTTTACAAATTCCTTTAAAACAATGCCTACATACCCCTACAGCATCAATTTCTTGATGATAGAAACATTTCATATTTTATTTCCTTATCAACAGGTAAAAGGGGGCCGTGGAATTTACAGTAACCATATTTGAGCTACCTAAACGTTAACCACCGATGAGCATGGCCATCCCCTTGAAATGCGATTTAGTCAGGTAGAAGCCTTTACCAAAAATGCTATTGGGTCCTGGGCTCAACACCATCTCTCTCCAAATTGTACAATCGTTTCTGATGGCCTGGGTTGTTTCAATATATTAGGAGAAGCCGGATTTGAACATACATCAATTGTGACCGGCGGTGGCTCTAAAAGCGTTGAAACCCCTGAATTCAAATGGGTTAACACTATTATTGGCAATGTCAAAAAGGCTCTCCATGGAACTTTCCACGCCATTAGCAAAAAACATTTTTCACGATACTTGGCTGAGTTTCATGGGTAATCAGATTTTGTTTAGTATGCTCATGATCAAATTATATATAAAATAGTTTTAGAAGCGATAGCGAAGAAAACACCTTATTTATACTAAAAAATTTAAAAGAAAAAATCTGTTTTGCTTTCTTAATTCAAAAGCGTAGTGGGAAACCTGCCGATCAAAAAGATGAAAAAATGTATGTTGACTAA
>CAZQOD010000101.1:0-12709 GCA_964594945.1 uncultured Desulfopila sp. | reverse complement strand
CTACCTGGGACTAAACGGGGCCGGTAAATCGACTACAATCCGGATACTGACCGGCCTGACAAAAATGAGCGCGGGCGCCGCCCGGCTGAGTGGACACGATATCAATACCGCACCACTCCTTGCCAAGCAACAGTTTGGTGTCGTCCACCAATATGTCAACCTTGATCAGGAACTAACCGTTTTTGAAAACCTAGACATCCATGGACAACTATTTAATATGTCAAGGACTTCCCGATGGAAATGCATAGCGGAACTCCTTGAATACGCAGAGATGTCCGGACGCGCCAACACCCTCGTCAAACAACTTTCCGGCGGACTGAAACGTAGAGTAACCATAGTCCGCGCCCTCCTCCATAAACCGAGCATCCTCTTCCTGGATGAACCCACCGTGGGCCTGGATCCTTCCATACGCAGGCGCATCTGGGGTCTTATCAAAAATATCCAGCAACAGGGTACTACCATCTTTCTCACCACCCACCATATCGAGGAGGCAGAGTTTCTCGCCGACAGGGTTGCCCTTATCGACGAGGGAAAGATAGTGGCCCAGGACAGCCCGACCCGTCTCATGCAACAGGTCGGATCATGGGCCATTGACCAACTCACCGAAAACGGAATGCGCAGTCATTATTTCAAAAAACGAAGAGAGGCAGCTTCGTTTAAGGTTGAGGGCGGCTTTACCCTGCGCAGGGTAAACCTAGAAGATGCCTTTCTTTCACTCACCGGGAAAAAAGTAAAATGATACAGAGAACTATCAACGCAACCTTTGCGGTATATCGTCGTGAAATGTTGATCCTGCGACGTCGTTTCAAACGCCAAATTCTCGGCCAGGCGGTAACGCCCCTCCTCTACCTAGTCACCTTCGGTTACGCCATGGGCGGTGAATTACGGTTTGACAATATCTCCTACCTCCAGTTTCTATTGCCCGGTCTGGTGGCCATGAGCAGTATGACCCAGGCCTTTGCCATCTCAACCGATATTAACGTGGCCCGTTTTTACTGGCATATATTTGACGAATTCCAGGTGGCCCCCATCAGTAACGGTGCCTATGTGGCGGGGGAGGTTCTGGCGGGGATGACCAGGGCCCTTATGTCCATCATGATTATTCTACTGCTGGGCCTGTCCTTCGGCGTCCGTCTCCACTGCGGTCTTTTATTCTGGCTACCGATTTTCATGAACAGTTTCCTCTTTGCAAGCCTTGCCGTGGCACTGGCCATGCTCGTTAAAAGTCATGCCGATCAAAGCCTTTTAACAAGCTTTGTCATCACGCCCATGGCCTTTTTGGGCGGCACCTTTTTTCCCCTTGACCGTCTGCCGCACTGGGTGCAGTCAATTTTACATTTCCTGCCGCTGACCCACGCCTCAACCGCTATCCGCAGCGCCGCACTGGGCAGGAATATTAACTTCTCTTCCCTTATTCTGTTGTTTGTCCTGGGTGCATTACTCTTCTGGACATCATTACACTGCGTCAATAAGGCAAGGGATTAAACAAAAATTTGCGAATATCCCGAGGGGGCAAAGATTTTAGTGCCTTACTCCATAAAATCTGTAGAGAAAAACAAGGCACTTACTTGCAGTTTGTCTGCGTTAGGTAAAAAAACCATGGTAACTACTATGCATCTGGCAACCTACTATAACGGCGTCTCCATCCACAGACGGGACAGGACAATTTTCGGAAAATTCCTGCAACCGCACCTGGTGCTCTCCACCTGCCGCGCCGCAGGAGGTATACGACGCAACATCGATTACGTCCTCAACCACCAAAGCTGTGAACCTAAAAATCACCACAGAAATATAGACTACAGGGACGTCCTGGACTATCGACGGATGATTTGCGAAAACATTGGTCTTGCCGCCGAAAAATGTGTCACCATGGGCACCGCCGCCAATATGCACCATGCGGCCATAATCCATAGGACCTTTCTTGACCTGGAAGTGGTTGCCGTCGTCACCGGCGGTGTTGAAACCAACGGCGGTCGTGCCGGGGATCCGGCCTCGGTACTGGAAAGCGAATCGGGCTTTAAATCCCTGGACGAGACCGGCAGCGACACCATAAAACCCGGCACCATCAACACCATGCTCTTTATCTCCCAGCCCTTGACCGAAGGGGCCATCACCAGGGCTATAATGACGGCCACCGAGGCCAAGAGCGCGGCACTGCAGGAACTCGCCGTCAACTCCCGCTACTCCGACGGTTTGGCAACGGGTACCGGTACCGATCAGATCATCGTTGCCGCCCCCGATCCTGACGAAAAAATCTATCGCCTCACCGGTGCCGGAAAACATTCAAAACTCGGCGAACTGATCGGTAAAAGTGTTATATGCGCGGTGAAAGAAACCCTGGCCAGACAGAACAGCCTCACCCCTTCCGGCCAATGTTCGGCAAAAATTCACCTGGAACGATTCGGCTGCACCAGTGATTCGATGAAAGAGGGGATATGCAATCATCTCAACCACGAGCAGACAAAAATACTGATGGACAATTTCCATACCATCAACCGTGACCCCATTGTTGTGGCGGGAGTGGCCACCATGGCACATCTGCGCGATAAATTTTCCTGGCACATCCTCCCGCCGTCATGCTGGC
Organism: uncultured Desulfopila sp.; assembly: GCA_964594945.1. Taxonomy (GTDB): domain Bacteria; phylum Desulfobacterota; class Desulfobulbia; order Desulfobulbales; family Desulfocapsaceae; genus Desulforhopalus_A. The sequence continues at coordinate 10,125 of CAZQOD010000101.1, read as the reverse complement.
GGGAAACCATGAGCAGCAGCGGCGCCCACCTGGCCTGCAGTGTCGGCGGCAGATATGAAAAAATGGTCGATTACCGACAGCAGCTGGCGACGACGATCAGTCCCCAACCGGATAACCAGGGTTTTCTGGCACTTTGCTGGTCCGCCCTGGCCCGGGGTTTTATCGATAAATGGTGGCGGCAATGAACAATATTACCATCCTATACATACACTCCACGATGTTCCACGGCCACACCTGGCAGCAGGCGGCAAACCTGCTTCGGGATTACGATATCACCCTGCTCTTCGTCCATCAATCCCAGGCCCTGGAAATGCTCAACCAGCTCCGCCCCGATATCCTCGTGGCCGAACTGAGCGTCGGAGAATCATACCATGACGAGATAATATCAAAAACCGCAACACTCTTCCACAGGCTAGGCCTGGCGCCGGAATCTCCCCTGCAATTCTCCACCTTCGATCCAGAAACAATCAATGATTTCAAGGATTATACCGATAAACTCTCCGTTGCCAACTACAAGAGCGCCATCCTCCTTCTCGCCGCCCGCGCGGGATATAACCTTGTCGTCCCGGCCAAAAATAGGGTGCAGAGTTGTGGTATTTACCATCCGGCAACCTCGACAATTTTCCACGGTATTGATGATTATTTACAGTGGCGGCAGGGCTGCGGTCTGTCAATCCTGCAACCGGTGGGTATTATCTTCTATTATGGACAACTGGTGGACGGTCACCTGGACGAAATAAAGGCCCTGGTTACGGAATTGGAGGGACATGCAATCTGCCCCATAAGCGTCTTTTCGGCCGGAATAGAACAGGAAAACAATATACCGGACTGGTACCATTTTTTTGAATCGACACCAAACCTCAATGCCATAATCAGCTGCCTGGCCGGTCGCCTTCTCAAACACCGACAGGATACCATACTGCTTGAAAAACTCGATGTACCAATTATCCAGGCCATACGTTCCCACAGCCAGACGCCCGAACAATGGTTTAACGACCCCGTGGGAATACCGGCAATGAGCGCAGTCTTCTCCCAAACCTACCCGGAAATGTTCGGCGCAGTTCGACCGACAATGATTGCCGGATTAAAGGAAGCGGCCACGGAAGGCGGAAAGAACCGACTGAAAAGTTACACCCCCGTACCGGAAAAAATAGCACAGCTCGGACGACGCCTGGACCATCATTGCCGACTCAGACAAAAACCCCGCCGCCGGAGAAAAATTACCATCATTTTACACAATAATCCCTGCAAGGGCGTGGAGGCGACCGTCGGCATGGCCGTGGGACTAGATACCTTTGCAAGTCTGGGCCTTTTGATAAAAGCACTGGCCAACAGCGGATACGATATTAGTGATTGTCCGACAGATGGTTCGGAAATTCTCACCGCGATGATGGAGAAAAAGGCCATTGCCGAATTTCGCTGGACCACCATCGACGAGATAGTCGCCAAAAACGGTGTCCTCTACATGATGGACGAGCTTGAATACCGAAGCTGGTTCGAAAAACAGCATAAAACGGTACAAGAAAAAATTATTGGAGATTGGGGCCCGTTTCCGGGACAATCCATGGCCTGGCGGGACAATGACCGGGATGTCCTCGTTATCACCGGGCTGCGTTTTGGTAATATTACCATTATAAACCAGCCCAAGCGCGGCTGTTACGGCTCAAAATGCACGGGGGAGGTATGTCGTATCCTCCATGATCCAGAGCTGTCACCGCCCCACCATTGGTACGCGACTTATCTATATATTCAGAAAGAGAGTGATGCCATTATCCATTTCGGCACCGAAGGTTGTCTGGAGTACCTGCCCGGCAAACATAACGGTCTTTCGACCACTTGCTTTCCGGAAATAAGCCTTGGTGATCTCCCCAACTTTTATCTCTACGTAATGGATGGTATCGGCGAAGGTATGGTGGCCAAACGCCGCGGCCAGGCCACCCTTGTCGATCATCTGGGCCCCGTATTTTCCCCGGCGGTAATCGACGAAAACTTACTCACCATTGCAAACCTGTTGGACCAGTACAGCCAGGCAAAGTCCACTGAAGAACATGAACGAACAATGGTCCTACGGGAAAAGCTCCGCCGGGAACTGGCGGTACATTTCGGCGAAGATAACGAAAAGACCACCTTTGACCAACAGCTGGATATAATGCGCAGACGCATAGACGCCATTCAGCGCACCCTGGCTCCGGAGGGACTGCATATCCTCGGCCAACCACCATCACCAGCGGGGCGGGGTCGACTCCTGGCCACAATGTTGCGCAAACCGGTGGACAATGTACCGTGCACCGATGAAATCGGAAACCTGCAGACCGGTACGGGCAGCAACCATGGCAAGACGGCCAGGTTTATTACCGAGATAAACGCCAAATCATGCTGCAACGAAATACTTACGCCCGAATTAAAAAATTTCTGCCTCGACGTAGAAAAAAAATTAAACGGCTGTCGGCGCGAGATAGACAACCTGCTCCACTGCCTCGACGGCGGCTATATCCAGCCCGGCCCCGCCGGATCCCTAAGCAGCGGCGGAATCGAGACCCTGCCCACCGGCAAGAACTTTTACGGCAAGGATATCAGCCTGCTGCCGACCAGGGCAGCACACCGGGTCGGTGTCACCCTGGCTAACCAACTCCTGACCAGATATTTCGACGAGGAGGGTCGTTTCCCCGAACAGATCGGCATCTCCATCTGGAGTTCCGACGCCCTGAAGAGCGACGGAGAACTGTTCTGCCAGATCCTTCACCTCCTCGGTGTTCAACCCTCGTGGAACCGACAGGGCAAGGTAACCGACCTCGACATTATCCCCCTGGGGGAATTAACAATCAACCACGCCGGAAAAGAACACCACAGGCCACGCGTGGACGTAACCATTGAAACTTCTTCTATTATGCGCGATATGGTGCCCCATTTTTGCGAACTGCTCGACCGGGCAGTCCTGCTCGTCTGCGCCTTGAATGAACCATATTCAAAGAACTTTATAAAAAAACATACCGAACAGACCCTGGCGGAATTGCGCAGTGATACGCAATTACAACTGTCCGGCTCCGAAATGCAACGGCTGGCCTCCTTCCGCATCTTTTCTTCCGGCCGCGGCAGTTACGGAAACGGCCTGGGCCTGGCACTGGACGCATCGGCCTGGACAACGGACAAGGAACTTACCGAAATAGCGATTAACCGGGGCGGACACGCCTATGGCCATGGAGAAAAGATTACCGCGGCCCACGATATGCTTGCCCGACAACTGGCCAGGCTGGATATCGCCTATACAAAACAGGCCAGTGAAGAGTACGACATCCTCGACTGCAGCTGTTATGCGGTGAGCCAGGGGGCAATGGCCACGGCGGCCCGGACACTGGCCAAGAAAAGGCTGAAACTCTACTGGGCCGAAGCTGGTTCCACCAATGAACTTTGTGATATTCAAGAAAAACTTGAGCGATCCATGGCTGCTCGCCTTCTCAATACCGGCTGGATAGAGGCCATGAAAAAACATGGTCAGCAGGGGGCAATAGCCGTCAGTTCGGGCATTAACAATCTCTATAAATGGAGCGCAACCAGTCACGAGGTCAAAAAAGATCTCTTTGACCGGTTGGTCAGCACCTATATTCTCGACCCCGAAAACAGTCGCTGGCTCCTGCGCAACAACCCCTACGCCATGGAAGAAATTACCCGGCGCCTACTCGAAGCCAACTCCAGGAATTTATGGCGGGCGGACGAGGATATGCTTGCGGCACTACAACAGATGGCCCTTGATATAGAAGGGGAGATGGAAGAATCCATGGGCAGCGTCAACTCAGATTTTCAGGGTGGTAATGTTGAGGTTCTGGGCTACGACAAGGTCGATAAGTGGCACCATGACTGGAAGGTATAGAGATGAAAAAACTACTTAATTTTTCAACCCATCCCGGCGATCCGGAAATGTTCGGAAACGACTGGACTGAAGCCGCCGCCTTTCTCAACCAATACCGGTTTGACGGCTTTGAACTATACCCCGTCGGCAACTATCCTTTCCAGACCATCCCGCCCTGCCTTGTCCGGGGTATTCACCTGCGCTTTTTCATCTTTCTCCGTGAAATCTGGGAGAATAACGGTGACGAGCTGTTAAAAATTTTTGACAACTGGGAAAACGTCGAACATTCTTACGGGGGCCGAGGAGCAGATGCTGTTATCACCACCTACGTGAAACAACTAGATCTGGCCCAACAACTGGCCTGCCATTATGTTGTTTTCCATCCCGTACATTGTCTACTGGCCCATATTTACGATTGGCAGTTCCCCTACAGCTGGCAGGATACCCTTACGCTATGCAGCGAAATTCTAAACGAATCCCTTGCCCGATCATCTTATACCGGTCTCCTTCTCTTTGAAAATCTCTGGTGGCCGGGCAGCTTCAGACTTGAAGATATAAAAGAATACCACTACCTGCGGGAACGGGTTAACTATAAGCGCTGCGGCATTGTCCTCGACACCGGTCATCTCCTCAACAGTTGCGGAGGATTTGACAACGAGGAGGACGGCATCGACTACCTCCTGGGAAAAGTCGGCAAATGGGGCTCGCTCCGCGACGAAATTCGCACCGTTCATCTGACACTAAGCCTAAGTGGCCGTTATATACGGGAATCTAAAGAAAAAAACGAACATCCCCCCGCAACCACATCCTTCCGGCAACGTTTCAGCATGGCCAGGCAACATGTGTGCAAAATTGACCCCCACGACCCATTTACCAATACGAAAATTGGCGATCTTTTTGACCTTATCAACCCGGATAACGTTGTCTTCGAATTCACCTTCAACAACCTTGGGGTCTGGTGTGAAAAAATCGAGCAACAGCAAAAAGCGCTCCTGGATAAGTTATGGCTATGAAAAAAACGTTTTTCCTTCTCTTACAATCTTTTATTATTGTCACAATCCTCCTTACCACCAGCACACAAAGTTTCAGCCAGGAAGTGCAGATTCGCTACGCCAGGGGTTTTCAGATTGAGCAGCGGCACAATTTTACCCTGGTTACGGTCAAAAACCCCTGGCCCGGAGCCGGGAACAAATTCACATATCTCTTAAAAGCAAGGGGCGGTAAGACCCCGTCCGGCTTTCCCGACTGTCAGGTCGTCGAAGTCCCGGTGCAGAGGGTAATCGGTCTCTCCACAACATTTCTCGCCTTCTTTGAACAACTGCAGGTTCTTGACAGGCTCGTGGGTTTTAGCGACCTCAGCCGCGTGCATAGCCCCCTGATACGCGACGCCGCCGGGATCAATCCCATCCTTGAAGTTGGTCAGGGTTCCAATTTACAAATGGAAAATGTACTCGACCTGGAGCCGGAAATTATTTTCACCTTTGCCACCGGTAATTTTCGCGATACCCATCCCAAGCTCCTTGAAGCCGGACTTAAAGTCGGGATCGTGGGCGAGTATATGGAAAGCCATCCCCTGGGTCGTTCGGAGTGGATAAAATTTTTCGCCCTCTTTTTTAATCGCAGCCGGGAGGCCGAAGAAATATTCTCAGCTCTTGAAACGCGCTATCAGCAGCTGGCAAAAATGACGACCTCCGTCCAACATCGCCCCACGGTGGTGACTGGAATACCCTTCAGCGGCCGTTGGTATATCGCCGGAGGCAAGAGTTTTATTGCCACCTTTCTCCACGACGCAGGAGCAAACTACCTCTGGCAACAAACTTCCTTTTCCGGGGCCAGGCCGATGGATATCGAACTGGTCTACGAACGCGCCCTTAACGCCGATTTCTGGCTGAATACCGGAGCCTGGTCATCCCTAGCCCAGGCCAAAAGGGCCGATCCCAGGTTCCTTGAATTCAGCGCCTTGAAAACGGGACAACTCTATAACAATAACCGACGAATAAATATTGAAGGCGGCAACGATTACTGGGAATCGGGAATAATGGCCCCGGACATTGTCCTCGCCGATCTTATTTACATTTTCCACCCACGTCTATTGCCCAACCATAAACCGTTTTACTATACCCATCTTAAATAACTGTAATGCGATCTCTATACTCTCTGGCACTGATACTGACCGCCATCCTTTTTTTTGTTTTTGTCCTCGCCCTGGTTACGGGTACCGTCACCATTCCGCCGCTGGAGGTATTCACGGTACTGTCGGGCCACGAACCGACGAAAAAAAGTTGGGGCGCCATTGTCCTGCTCTTCCGCCTGCCCAAGGCCTTAACCGCCGTGGGCGCCGGAGCCGCCCTGGCCATGAGCGGTTTGATGATGCAGACCCTCTTTCGCAATCCCCTGGCCGGTCCCTCCGTTCTCGGTATCAGCTCCGGTGCCGGCCTGGGCGTGGCACTTGTCGTACTCGGCGCCGCCATCAACCATCGCAACGCCCACCTTATCGAGGGGCTGGGAGTCGGCGGAAACCTGACCCTGGTCATGGCAGCCGCCCTGGGCTCCTTTCTGGTCCTGTTTATTATCCTCCTCTGTTCACGCTGGGTTGATAACGTAATGACCCTGCTTATCATCGGCCTGCTGGGCGGTTTCGCGCTCAATGCCATTGTCAGCGTTCTAATCCATTTCAGCAGGCCCGAAATGATCCAGGCATATCTGGCCTGGACCTTCGGCAGCTTTGCCAATGTTACCTGGCGGGAAATACGCATCTTCCTGCCCATCTGCCTGCTGGTATGTTCCATGGCCCTTTTCACCGGCAAACCCCTTAACGGCCTGCTGCTGGGAGAAACCTATGCCCGCTCCATGGGCCTTAATTTTCTTATCACCAGGGCAGTGGTCATTACCCTCACCGCCATTCTTGTCGGTGCAGTCACCGCCTACTGTGGGCCAATCGCCTTTATCGGTATTGCGGTTCCCCATTTGAGCCGTGTCCTGGCCGCCACCTCGGATCACCGGATACTCCTGCCGGTAACCGCTATTATCGGCAGTATCGTGGCACTCTGTGCCGATATCCTGGCCCAACTCCCCGGCCACTCGACAATTCTGCCCCTAAACGCCGTCACCGCCCTGGTCGGCAGCCCGGTGATTATCTGGTTTATTGTCAAGGGCCAGAAAAAGCAGAGGAACTTTTTCTAACACCGGAAATGACCGGTAAGCCGGTATAAGTGCCTTGTTGCTGTTATTAGCATCCGGGTTTTTATGGTCTATTATTTCTTGTTTTTTATTACAACTTTTACGGAGTAAGGCACTAATGTTCTCCTCCCTACGCTATCTTATCCTCTCCCTCACCTGTCGATGCAATCTCCACTGTAGATACTGCTACCAAGCGGCCGGCCCCCACGGCCTTGATATGTCTGAAACAATCGTAGATCAGGCCTTAAATCTTGCCGATAACGGCCAACCCATTCTTATCCAGATAAGCGGCGGAGAACCAACATTACTACCTGAAATTATAGAAAGAATATGTAACCAAAGCCAACTCTTTAAAACACGACCACACCTTGCCCTGCAGACCAATGGCACCCTGTTGACCCCGTCTCTTGTCAGACTTTTTAAAAAATTCAACGTCCGGATCGGGGTCAGTATCGACGGGCCACCGGACATACAGGAAGAATTGCGCGGCCAGGCCAGCGCCACGTTGCAGGGCTTAAAACTTCTCGAAGAAGCCGGAGTGGAGTTCCGTGTTACAACCGTGGTCAGTGGAGAAAATGTTCTGTCCCTGGATCGCCTGGCCTTGTTACTCGCCGCTTTTAGTAATTGTCGGGGGATCGGCCTAGACCTGTTGATAGATAAGGGCAGGGGCAGTAATTCCACCCTTTTCCCGGCGACCGGTCAGCAGTTGGAAAAGGGGATAACACGGCTGGTTCATACCCTGCGTGCTTTAAACTCCAGACGTCGCCGCCCCATACAACTGCGGGAAATGGAATTAATTAAGAAAAAAACAAAAACAGGATATTTCTGCCACGCCGCCTCGGGCAGAAGCCTTGCCGTGCAGTCAGACGGAAGCCTCTTCCCCTGCAGCCAAACCATAGGTGATCCTTTTTTCAACTGCGGCTCCATCAACGAACCACACTCCCCCGCAGGTTCTCTGTTAACCCGTCTTTCCTTGAGCTACGGCGATTGCGGCACCTGTCCACTTCTCAATAAATGTCCGGGGGATTGTCCCAGTAGAATACACTATAACCGTACAACCGTGCCGACCCTTGCCTGTGAACTATACCGGGTTATGTACTCTCTTGCCTAGTGGCTGACCAAAACGGAGCAATATATGCAGAAATTAACCTTCTTCATCTCATTACCAGGGCCGCCCTCTGCAGCGCGCGGATAATTCTAACCCCTGAGATGGCCGCTTCCGGATACAGTTTTACAAGTAGAGTTGATATCGCCGCAAGCACGGAAGAAGTAAACAGCCTTTTTTTTACAACCCACCTGAATATCAAAAAAAACCTCCTATCCCCATTTAACCTTGTCAAAGCGCAACCGCAGCGCTATTATTTCTTGACAGGGCATAATAACGTATTAAGATTGCAAATCAATATCATTAACTCAACAACAAAATGATGTATAAAATAAACTACAAATCTTAAGTTAATGACGTTGAATTACATGCAAATATCAATTGGCCTAAGTTAAACATGAAATATATAATTGTAATTCTATTTTCATTACTGAGTTTGTCTGCAAATGCAGGGGAATCTGATATTATTCTTGCCCTCCTTAAACAAGATCTGAATAACATGATTAAGGTCAAATCAAAAAAAGAAATATGGTACTGTCCTAATAACACTTGTGTTATGTATAAAATTAGGAAAAATCACTCAGATTTTTTGTCATTTGTTTACCTCCATATTTGTCATGAGGTTAAACAAATCACTAAAATATCGGTCGAGGGATCTAGAATTAAAAATAAAACTGCCCACTATTGTCCTTCTACCTCAAAACCCTTGCACTGCATCCTGAAAAATATGAAAGAAAAATTGGATATCAAAGTTGGTTTTGGAAGATTTGACGAAGGATATTTTTGTTATGGATATACTGAAAAAGAAAATATTTGCCTGAAAATTCTTAGATAGTGTCCGTCCATAAATAAGATAACCATGTAAAAATAATTAAATATCTGTAAAACATTACCCTTCGCCGGGTGAATAATGAAAAAAATTGTTTTAACGCTAATCATGCTATGTTGGTGTATCCAGTCCACATTTGCTGCACAACCCATCAATGAACTCCCGATGTAAGTGGTCGGCACAAACCAACTATTACAAAAAACACCGCTTTTAGCAGAGACGCGACTAAACGTGGATGGAAAGCTTACAATCAAGGTAATTTTCGCACTGCAATTAAACGATTCAACCAGGGGTGGATGTTTGATAGAGAAAATCCAAAAGTCTAGTGGGGATTCGGCTTGATCATGGGACAGCGAGCTTCCCAAGAAAACCCTGAACAAAATCTAAAAGAGTCAATTAGATTTTTGCAAATAGCTGCAGATAAAGATCCAGACAACGGACGAATTATTGGTGACCTTGCTTTCTTCAATGCAATTATAGGATGCTACTAAGAAGTGGTCCCCATTCTTAGACCCTTTAAAAGGGCTGCTAAAGGTAAATAACAATGCCTAATCTTTTTTTACAAAAAAAACATTTAATCATAATTTTAGTTTTGTTTCATATTACAAGTTGTTCTACTGTATCACAAAGAAAAAAGTTAACTGGAATGTTTGTGTTTGATCAAAATCAAACATTAGAATATCTCAAAAATACAGGGTCTTATACTGACGAACATTTAAAAAGATTAAGTTCTGTTCTCCGTGAGATGAAAATAACTTATAATGCAGATAATATAGCGATTACTGAATACGATGGAAATATAAACAAAGAGAAATTTAAAATAATAGATTCATTTCCTGATTCTTTGCTCATAGAGTACGGCAAATGCGATAGATATAAAATCATATTTCATAATAACGGATACTGGATATCTGGTGGAATTATGCCACCTCCTTATCGTGAGTTTTATAGAAAACTGCAACCGAAAGAGTCGAACTAAGTGTCTGTCTGAAAACCAGATATAACGGATATACCGAGGTGACAATTGTTAAAATACTCTTAGTTATAAGGATACAAGATGACAAAAGGCAAGGCTTTAACTTTAGGATTTTTTTCGATTTGGCCACTTATATACATGTTCATTTTTATGGGTTCCATGTTTATAATGATGGCTACAACTTTTAC
>CAZQOD010000100.1:0-12743 GCA_964594945.1 uncultured Desulfopila sp. | reverse complement strand
GCCTTACTCCGTAAAAGCTGTAATAAAAAACAAGAAATAATAGACTATAAAAAACAGAATGCCGGTAACAGCAACAAGGCACTTACTTGCAGCTTGTCTGCGTTAGAAAAAGATGTTTACAAAAACCGCAAAAACAACTATGGCATTGTTGATAGATAACATATTAATTTAACAATATAAAATATATTTTTATTTTCTACGTACAGGGTTCAGGCGGTGATCTTTTGTCTATTCCCGGTGGGGAGTTGCTGCGTATGAAAAATAGTGGGGGAATATCAAGGTGAAAATACTTATTGCTGAAGACGAATTTACCACCCGAATGATGGTTCAGGTCTGTCTTGAAAATTGGGGATATCGTGTGGAAAGTGTTACCAACGGCGATGATGCGATGGTAGCGTTACAGAAACCGGATGCCCCTCACATTGCCATTCTGGACTGGGAAATGCCCGGCCTCGACGGGGTGGATGTTTGCCAGACGGTCAGAGAACTGGAGACGGATAATCCGCCGTATATAATATTATTGACCGGGCGCGACAGTAAAAAAGACATTGTGAAAGGGTTTGACGCCGGTGCCGATGATTACATGACTAAACCCTTTAACGATAATGAATTACGTGCCAGGGTTCGCGTAGCCGAGCGGCTGGTGCGCACCCAGTCGTCACTGTCCGAAACCGTTGTGGAATTGCGGGATGCTCTGAATCAATTGGAAATGTTGGAGAACGGTATTGCCCTTTGCGGAGTGTGTAAAAAGGTATATAACCTGGAAGATGATCAATGGCATAGTTTTGAAGAAATATTGGAATATGGGGCCGATGGTCGTTTTTTGCGGGCCACCTGTCCGGATTGTCACAGGGAGGGGCGGAAGGCGACCGGGGGTAAACATCGCTCTTGATAATTTGTAGCTTTTGGAACCGGGTCGACATTGGTCTTATCCACGAATATTTATTCGTCGTGAGATTATGTCAGGTTAGAACAATGGCCAGACTCTTTGATTGGTTAATGTTTAATTTCTGAGCAAATGGAACATGCCCTGACATCTTCCCCTTTTTGTAGAAAGATATGGTAAAAGGGCGGTATCAGGGAGTGAAAATAACAAGGGTGTGGTCTTCACCCGCCAGTTCTTCGTTGATAATTTTTTTGATTCGTGACCAGTCCCCGCCGGCAAGTCCCGCCCCTATCTTGGGATAGCCGAATCGTTTACCTGAGTAGGTCTGTTGCAGCTTTCTAAAGAGTCGACGAACCGCGTCATAATCAACCAGTGGTAACGGGCCATGGTATTTGAACTGGGTATATCCGTTAATGATGGTGAGCGGATGGTTGTTGCAGATAACGATTGTTTGGCTGAAATCCCCCAGTTTTTTTTTATCCCCTTTCTTTGTGTCCAGATCCGCTGAAAATGCTGTGGGAAATGTTTCTCGGATTGATCGGGCAATACCCGACCCCATGGTGCAGAAACAGTTGCAACCGTGGATTATTATATCAAAATGGCCCCCCTGGGCAAGGGCGATCAGGTCGCCTTTAATTACGTTCATTTTCAATCCCCTAATAAAAAAGACAATCATACATCCAGGACGGGTTATTGCATTTTTGTAAAATACCGTTTAGCTGTTGTGACCGTTGCTGATTATTTTTTGTCCACCGGGCGTGTTTATCAGCGCCTCCATATATGGCGTTTTGTCGTGCTCAACTGGTTGTATTGTCACAAGTTTTTCGGCGCCGATGGATCTTAACGCCGCGTACAGCCATTCCGGTTGATTATGGTGCAATACCAGGCCGCTTAGATTACAGCCCAGGTCCGGCATTGCGGCGGCGGGGTGTGGTGATGTCAGCCATTCAATGGCATAGGGCATCATACCCCCCGCAATTAGGCGGCCATCGCCCGGCAGGCTGAAAAGCCAGTGCAGGTTTGCCCTGGTGAATAGTTCAGCTTTACCCATGGCACAGTCCGCCTGTTCGAGCAAACCCGCAAGATCGTCGGTATTAACCACCCAACTGAGGAGAGTAGGGTGGCATGCAATACGGTATCTGATATGGGGATCATCCAGACCGAACCAGCGGGGCCTTTTGGGTGGCGTCATCTTGTTGGCAACGGCTATTATTTCAAGAAAAAGATCGTCACCCAGTTTCATAAGTGCGTTATGGGTTCCCATCTTTTTGTGGCTCCCACCGAAGGGGATCTCAACCCCGAGCCATTTCCGGGCGGCATCTATTCCCGTGTCCAGATCCCGGGCACCGATTACGAGGTGGTCAATGCTGGTCTTCATTTAGTGCCTTACTCCATAAAACCCTGTATAGAAAAACAAGAAAATAAAGGTAATGTTCAATTTAACGAGTTCATAACAGAAACAAGGCACTTACTTGCAGTTTGTTTGCGTTAGGAAACAAAAAACAGTGAAAATACAATTTTTCCGTCGGAATTTTATATTACTGTTCTTCATAACCTTTGCCGTTACAGGTTGGGCAGACTTGGTCGGGGGTACAGTGCATACCGTCACCGTCGTCCTGGCCGCCACCCCATTCGGAACTAGTCTCACAGACGCCTTCAATAATCTTTTTCCCCTGGCATGTAGGACATACCGTTTTCTGTTCTGTTGTCATCTATATCTCCTTTACTGTAAATCTGAAATCCCCGGACAGGCGCCGGGTAATTGCATGTTATGGATTACGCAAATATGCGTCGATCCAAATCATAAGATGGAGGCGATCGGCCCGGATGTCAATGGTGAATAATGTTCCCGGATGAAAAAGGAGGTCTCTTTTGTAAAATATCCGGTATCTTTAATCGATAAACCGATGGTCTGATCGTTTTCGGGCGACATCCTTCTCGCTGGACTGCATCCAGCCGGAACGACTTTCCTGGACGTTATCAAATGCCGGTATATAGGGTTTGATGTCGAAAAGTGGTGTTTTATCCAGTACATCTATGCCTTCAACGGTGATGGTGCAACCCTCGATGTTTATTAGCTCGACAATCGAAATCCCGATATGGTTGGGTCGTAGCGGCGACCTGGTGGCGTATACGCCACGCTGTTGTGTATCCATGAAGGGGACAACTTTAAGGGCAGTTCTCTTTGCCTTGTGGAATTGATAAATAAGAAAAATATGGCTGAAACCGTCAAGGTCGGCCAGTCCTTCGGCATACTGTTCGTCGATTATAAGGGTGCCGTGTATTCCTTTGGCACCTTTGGGTTGAATGGGCATGTCTTCCAGGGATGTAAACGGGGTACGGATGATTCCAATTGCTTGCATGATTTCGTATTGTGTTTAGGTTTTAAAGGGTTATTTACGGTTTTATATGAAAGTGGTTTCACTCTTGAGTTGCTTTCATTGTTCGTTGTGGCTGTGGCTCGAGAATTTGCTCCAGCCATGCTGGTTTGCTTAAAATTTGTATTTATACCTGAACGTTGCAAAATTCAGGTTATATTTATTTATATATGTATGGCCGGTTTATCCAGACTACTTCATTTACAGAGGATAACACCTTCTAATTTTAATAGTTTTTGTTTTAGATCCACTCCTCCCCCAAAACCGGTAAGGGTTCCGTTTTTGCCGATCACACGGTGACATGGAATAATAATGGGGACGGGATTTCGGTTGTTGGCCATTCCCACCGCTCTGCATGCCCTGCTGTTACCAATCTTTTTAGCAATATTACTGTAACTTTCAGTCCGGCCAAAGGGTATTTTCTGCAGCTCACGCCAGACCTTTACCTGGAAAACGGTTCCTCTGAGATTAAGGTCTGTTGTGAATTCACGTCGTTTTCCTTGGAAATATTCAAAAAGCTGTAGACGGACGGATGAAAAGATATGTTCGTTGTGGCTCCATTGTGCCGTGATATTCGTGTGTTCGTGGGCGTAGGGGAAGAGTATTGTCTCCAGACCTTTTTTTGTTCCGGCAAGGAGTAGATTACCGATTGGTGAATTAACATAACAATACTGTTTCATGATTTTCAGCTTATGTTTTACGGTGGATGTCTCACTGATGGATTTGTCCCTGGAATTTTAACCAGCCGTCGTGGTGTCGTCCCGCCGGATCGTGGTGGGTCCAGTGGACGACGCCGCCCCGTTTGTTCCATTCATATTCGCCGCAAAAAGAGACGATGCTGCCGGGTTTTATCCCCCTGAGACGCGGCGCAAGGTCTATATTGTGGGCAATGAGGAGTGTAAGTTGTGGCGAAATCTCAATGATAAATTTTTGATGTTTGCTTCCCTGTCTGTCATCGGCCAGTAACTTGATAATATGACCACTGCCCTGCACCTGTATATTCGATAGACGTTTTGTATAGGCCTCTTCCACCGTGGTAAATGAATTTTGCGTTTCGGGCGGTTGGATCTGTTTCTTGTAATAGTTACCGATGAGAAGGAGAAGAATGATAAGAATAAGTGTCCCTCTCTTTCCAATTTTGTTTGTTTTTTTCATACTGGTCTCCATACATATTATAACTGCATCATAAAAATGATTTGCCTGGATGTAAAGCATTATAATTGTGGAAGAATATTTGAGGCCGGATGGTAATTACCCATGGGACATCAACCGGGTCGGATGTTAACTGTTGTCGTAAAAATAACGCAAGACATTGAAATCATAAACAGGACATGTTTAAAAGAGTGGGGAAAACAGGCTTAAACAAGCGGTTAAATAATCTTATGCCTGTCTGGTAATTGCTGGGGGGATATTTGTTAACAGGTGTCTGTTGTAAACTGCCACTTCTCCCTAACTCTTAGTTGCCATTAAATTTTTATCCTCCGCTAAAACGGAGTACACGGCAGTAAAATATCTCATTTCTGAACAGACACTAACAGGGGATGGCCATGTCTTTTGTGCCGGTGATTGGAAAGTCGATTAAAAAACAACTTGAGGACAGGGAGGAGAAAATTCTATCGCCTTTTGCGGCGCTGAATAGGAACTCTTCGGGGCGACATGTCGAAGAAGAGGAAGAGATGTGCGATATTCGCTTACCGTTTCAACGGGACAGGGATCGTATAACCCATTCGAAAACCTTTCGCCGACTCAAGCACAAAACCCAGGTTTTTCTCGCCCCTACGGGTGATCATTACAGGACAAGATTAACCCACGTTCTTGAAGTATCGCAAATTGCCAGAACTATTGCCTCTGCCCTCTGTCTTAACGAGCCCCTTACGGAGGCCATTGCCTTGGGGCATGACCTTGGTCATACTCCTTTTGGCCATGCCGGTGAAGTGACGCTTAACGAGCTGCATCCCAGTGGTTTCCGTCATTATGTTCACAGCCTGCGAGTTGTTGATTTTCTTGAAAACAGGGGTAAGGGTCTCAACCTGACCTTTGAGGTTCGCAACGGGATAGTCAGGCATTCCAAGGGCCGTAACGATATTTTGCCGAAGGATAAGTCGGAGTGTGCGGTGACCCTGGAGGGACAGGTTGTCAGACTGGCTGATATTATCGGCTATGTTAATCATGATCTTGATGATGCCCTGAGGGCCGGTATTCTCAAGGAAGAGGATCTTCCCTCCGATATTATGGCGGTGGTGGGGGATAGACATTCCCAACGAATAGGTTCAATGGTCCGTGACCTGATTGTGGAAACACTGGCCGCAGATGACGGGGATTTACATATCAGTACCTCAATGCTGGAGGCACTCACCGCCCTGCGTTCCTTTCTCTATAAGAGGGTATATACATATTACAGGGTGCATAACGAATTTGTTAAAGCTCAGAGGATAATCCGTGATTTATATAATTATTTCATGGAGAACGGCATACTCCGGATGAAGGACGGTAGATGGGAATACGGGGTTAAAGGAGAAGATTGGTCAGACGAAAAGGTGGCCCATCGCAGGGTATGTGATTATGTGGCCGGTATGACGGATCGGTACGCACTCAGTCTCTATCAACATATCTTTTTGCCGGAACCATGGGGGTGAAATAAGGGGTTGGATCTCTTTTTTCCGCGTGGATAGGAGGAAACCTATTGAATTCTCTCCATCGCGCAGTTACCCTCTTATCTGAATTTTCCCGCAGGATAAAGAGTGTGAAAAAAAATTGTTTACCAAGAACAGCGCGTGGGGCCATGTTTTTTCCGGTTAATAACATATTAATTTAGTGCCTTACTCCATAAAACCTGTAAGGAAAAACAAGAAAATAAAGGTAATGTTCAACTTAACGGGTTCATAACAGAAACAAGGCACTTACTTGCAGCTTGTCTGCGTTAGCTATATAATATTTTTGGCCATATTTCGCGTGCAGGGTTCAGGTATAAAGTTTGACTATAGTTTTTATATGAAAGTGGTTTTACTCTTGAGTCGCTTTCATTGTTAGTTGTGGCTGTGGCCTAATAATTTGGTCCAGCCATGCTGGTAACTGTGGTTGTGGATTGTTTTTGTAATTTTTGATAAATGACAGGTTATGACTGAAAAAGAAGATAAATTATTGAGCAAGGGGTACGAATTTTCCGAAGTTGAAAAAAAATGGCTGGAGTTTTGGCGGGAAAAAGGATGTTTTTCCGCCAAAATGGTTGCGGGGAAGGATGCTTTTTCCATAGTGATCCCTCCTCCCAATGTTACAGGCGTGTTGCATGTGGGCCATGCTCTTAACAATACGTTACAAGACATTCTGATCCGTTACCATCGGATGTGTGGTGATAATACGCTCTGGGTGCCGGGCACCGATCACGCCGGAATTGCCACCCAGAACGTTGTTGAGCGTCAACTTGCAACGGAAGGCAAGAGTCGGGACGACCTCGGCAGGGAAGCCTTTATTGAAAGGGTATGGAAATGGCGGGGTGAAAAGGGCGGTACTATCACCAATCAGCTGAAAAAAATGGGCGCATCCTGTGACTGGGAGCGCGAGAGATTCACCATGGATGAGGGGTTGTCCAGGGCGGTGCGTGAAGTTTTTGTGCGGCTGTACAGGGAAGGACTCATCTATAAGGGAGATTATATTGTAAACTGGTGTCCACGCTGTCACACAGCCCTGGCGGATGACGAAGTGGAGCATGAAGAGACCAAGGGGAAACTGTATCATATTCGTTACCCATATGCCGACGGATCTGGTCATCTGGTCGTTGCCACCACTCGACCGGAAACGATGCTGGGTGATACCGGGGTGGCGGTACATCCGGAAGATGAACGTTACCGCCACCTGGGGGAGATCGGTATTAAATTGCCCCTGACCGACAGGGTGATTCCCGTGGTATTTGATAATCATGTTGACCGGGAATTTGGTACGGGCGCCCTGAAAGTTACACCGTCCCACGACAGGGACGATTATGAGATCGGTTTACGTCATAACCTTGAGCGTTTGAAAGTTATGGACGACAGGGGCTTTATGAACAAGGCGGCGGGGGATTATTGCGGTCTGGAACGCTTTGAGTGCCGTAAAAAAATTGTTGGAGATCTTGAGCGCCTGGGTTTTTTAGAAAAAATTGAAGAATATGATCATGCGGTGGGCCATTGCTATCGTTGCAAAACCGTGAGTGAGCCGACAACTTCGGTGCAGTGGTTTGTCTCGGTAAAACCGTTGGCGGCAAAGGCAGTTGCTGCGGTACGTGACGGGCGGACTAAAATTTATCCGAAGACCTGGTACAATACCTTTTATAACTGGATGGATAATATCCGTGACTGGTGTATTTCCAGGCAGATATGGTGGGGGCATCGCATACCCGCCTGGGTCTGTGATGACTGTGGTGAAATAATAGTCGAATCCTATGATCCAATTGCCTGCCCCAAATGTGCATCCGAAAATATTACTCAGGAAACGGATGTGCTGGATACCTGGTTTTCTTCGGCACTTTGGCCGTTTTCCACCCTGGGCTGGCCGGAAAAGACAAAAGAACTTGATACTTTTTATCCTACTTCCATTCTTATCACCAGTTTTGATATTCTCTTTTTCTGGGTTGCCAGGATGATGATGATGGGCCTGTATTTCATGGATGAAGTGCCCTTTAGGGATGTTTATCTCCATGCGCTGGTACGGGATAAACATGGTAAGAAGATGTCTAAATCCACCGGTAACGTTATTGATCCCCTCGTGGTAATGGAGGAATATGGTACCGATGCCATGCGTTTTACCCTGACGGCTTTTGCCGCCCAGGGGCGGGAAATAAAACTCGATGAAGAGCGGATTGAGGGCTATCGTCATTTTATTAATAAAATATGGAACGCGGCCCGCTTTGCTCTGATGCATATTGGTGATTGCGATGAATCGGTACGGGAGGTTGCGGTCGATCCCGGGGGCCTGCCCCTGGTCCATCGATGGATCCTCAGTAGAACGACAGAGGTGATAGAAGGGGTGCGGTTGGCCCTGGACGAATATCGTTTTAATGATGTGGCTTCCATAAATTATCAATTTATCTGGTCGGAGTTTTGTGCCTGGTACCTGGAGTGGATAAAGGCCGATCTATTCAGCGACGATCCGTTGGCCAGGAAACAGGCCCAGGGGGTACTCCTTGTCGTAATGGAAACAGTTTTGAAACTTATTCACCCCATAACGCCCTTTGTCACGGAAGAAATTTGGTCAAATTTACCTGGGCAACGTGATTCCATAATGACCAGTAGTTATCCCGTGGTGGAGGCGGGGTGGAGGGATGAGGGGGCGGTTGCCGAGATGGATCTTCTCATGGGTGTGATTACAGGAATACGTAATATTCGTTCGGAGGCGGAGGTACACCCGTCCTCCTGGATTGAAGCTCATATCGTTTGCGGAGATAAAGAAAAACGCGACTGTATCAACCGCAATACCACGTCAATTTCCGATATGACACGGCTCAGTGGTTTAACGGTTATGGAACAGGCTGAAAAACCGGACGATGCAGCGACGTACATTTATAACGATATTGAAATTTTTGTGCCTTTAAAGGGGCTTGTCGATATAGATAACGAGCTGGAAAAATTGCGGAGGGAACGACGAAAGGTTGAATCTAAATTACAACAGGTGATGGGCAAACTCGGTAATGAAAAATTTATAAATAATGCCCCGCCTAAAATTGTTGCCGGAGAAGAGGACAAGAAAAGATTACTTGATGCAAAAATGGCCAAAATAATAGAAGCGGAAGAACGACTTAAAAATTTGTAACCTAATGCAGACAAGCTGCAAGTAAGAGCCTTGTTTCTGTTATGAACCCGTTAAGTTGAACATTACCCTTATTTTCTTGTTTTTCTTTACAGGTTTTATGGAGTAAGGCACTAAATACTGCCCCCAGGACATGGGAGAACAGATTTCATACCGTTGAATTGATATTACCCCTCAGCGGGGTGTGATTTATGGCTGACTTTTGTGTTTTTGTTAAAATAAATTTATAAAATCATTTAGTTAAGGTGCTTTTCGGCATTTTACAGTATGTTACTATGGACAAGAATCTTCTACACACCATGATTAGGCATTTTCTTGCTGAAGATATTGACAGGGGCGATCTCACCAGCGAATCAATTTTCCAGAGCGGGGAGCAGGGCAGTGCCGGGTTGGTGGCCAGGGAGAGGTTTGTCGCGGCCGGGGTTGAATCCGTGGCGGCGGAGGTATTTAAAGTACAAAACAGAGAGATTGTCTGCGAATCCCCGGTGTGCGACGGAACCGTTGTCGAATTCGGTTCTGTTCTGTTGACTGTGCGCGGGCCGGTGGTTGATTTGCTTAAGGCGGAGCGGGTGGCACTTAATCTCCTCCAGCGTCTTTCAGGGATTGCGACCCTAACTGCAGATTTTGTGGCAAAGGTGAAAAAATATCCGGCGCGTATTGTTGATACCAGGAAAACGACACCCGGTTTGCGATTGTTGGAAAAATACGCAGTCCGGGTCGGCGGCGGGAAAAACCACAGGTACAACCTTGCCGATGGTGTACTGATAAAAGACAATCATATTGCCGCCTGTGGTTCTCTGCGTGCGGCTGTGGAAAGGGTCAGGAAGAATGTCCCCCACACAATCCGTATCGAAGTGGAAACGGATACATTGGCACAGGTTGACGAATGTCTGGCCTGTGGGGTCGATATCATTATGCTCGATAATATGAGTGCGGTGACGATGTCGGAAGCTGTCAAGAAAATTGCCGGGCGGGCACTGGTTGAGGCCTCCGGCGGTGTGAGTCTTGCTGACGTCGAGTCCATAGCACAGAGTGGTGTTGATATCATTTCCATCGGCGCTTTGACCCATTCGGCACCATCATGCGATATTGGTATGGATTGGTCTTAATCCGGGTTGTTGATCGTCCCGTGGCGACGTTTTTTTTAGTTGCCTTGGATTTTTAGTAAGAAAGTTGATGTTGATACACGAGCTTATCTCTCCTTTCTGATAAATAATTCTTGATTGTTGAGGGGGAAATATGCCATACTCGTACATCAGTGGTAAATTCGTAATTAACGGTGTTGCAAAAACGTTCATTTAAACCAGCAGCTCTTTTGAGAGGAACCGGCTCATGCGTTGTCCAAAATGTGGATATATATCCTACGATCATTTGGCAGAATGTCTGAAATGTAGAAAGAATATTAAATCAGCATCCGACAGTTTTCAAGGCTCAGTCTTCAACGTTGAGCCACCCGCTTTTTTGCAAATGCCGGGGGAGTCGGCGGAGTCGTACGATGAAGAGGATTTGGCCATCCTGGAAAGTGAGCCGATGTCTGAAGAGTTTGTTGATGATGATCTTGAAGTTTTGATTGCAGATGACGACGAGCAGGAAGAAACGGTTGATATTGATGATGAAATTACGCTTTCGGATAACTCTTTTGAAGATGATGATAGCGAATTTGAGCTTGATTTCAGTCAACTGGAAGATACCGATGAGCCCGTAGAAAGCAGTGGAGAAGAAGTGGAGGCGGGTGAAACGGTGGAAGAAGAGCCGGATGAAATGTCTCTTTCCATTGAAATGCCGGAAGCTCTTGCCGATATCTCCGATCTTGCGCCACCCGCTGCGAGCGAAGATTCCGGTGGAGGGACGGACGCGCCACCCGTCGGCAAGGAGGAAGATGTTGACCTTGGTCTTGAGGAACTTGATCTTGATTTGGGTCTTGGAGGTGTGGAAGAGCCGGTGGTGGCGGCAAAGAGTGGTGCCGAAGAGGATGTGCTCGCCCTTGATGATATTAATTTTTCCGAAGCTTTGGCCGGGGGTGATACCGAAACCAAGGCCGGTGGTGACGACGGGTCGGCAAAGAAAGCTGATCCTGTTCCGACCATGGCCGATCAGTCCGCATCGGATGAACTTAGTATGGATGAGGAATTAAACTTTGAACTTGATCTCGGCGGCTTGTCAATAAACGATGAAGCGTAGTGTCAGGGAAGTTGACGGTGACTGGAAATAATATAAAATCTATTGACAGCGCCTAAGAAGTCGGGTAAAAAAGCTTCTCCAAACGAGGTGCCGGGATAGCTCAGTCGGTAGAGCAACGGACTGAAAATCCGTGTGTCCCTGGTTCGATTCCTGGTCCCGGCACCAGTTGTTTGGAAGAAATATTTAAGCCCTTACAGTTCTTCAGCTGTAGGGGCTTTTTTTATGCAGAGTCTTTTCCGGGGGGTAATTTTGAAGTCAATAGTCTCCGAACTGTATTATATGATCGGTGATGTTTGGGAATGGCAGATTTTTGGATGAGAGAGCAACGAATTGTCACAGGAAGAAGGCACATTTGAATTTTTATTGGAAATTATTCGTTGAGGAGATTTAGCGCCTTACTCCATAAAACCTGCAAAGAAAAACAAGAAAATAAAGGTAATGTTTAACTTAACGGGTTCATAACAGAAACAAGGCACTTACTTGCAGCTTGTCTACGTTAGAAAATTAGACACCCAAAATGTTGAAACATAGCTTTCTTTCGGCAAGTATTGCGCTAAAAGAGAGGGGTGTTTGGTCATGTTTGCAAGAGATGTCCAATATTTATTACAATGGCTTGGTAATAAGAGAAGAAAACCGTTAATTTTTAGGGGTGCTAGGCAGGTTGGGAAGTCTACGTTGGTAAGATTGTTTGCTGAGGCAGTGAACTTATCTTTGCATGAAATAAATCTGGAAAGACACCTTTTCCTAGATAATATTTTCAAATCACTGGATATGACAATCATTGTTCGGGAACTTGAGGCCCTCGCTGGTGCCCCTATCAATGCTCCAGGGTCCTGTCTTTTTTTTAGATGAAATCCAAGCCACTCCACACGTTCTGCAGGCGTTGCGTTATTTTTATGAGGGCTATTCCGAGCTGCCTGTTATTGCTGCTGGCTCACTTTTTGAGTTCATTCTGGCCGACCATTCTTTTTCAATGCCAGTTGGACGAATTGAATATTTTCATCTCTATCCGCTCACTTTTCGAGAATTTCTGTCGGTTACCAAACCAGCATTATTGCCCTACCTTGACACTCTTTCACCATCAGCTGATGAGATTCCACATGCTGCACATCAGCAACTTTTAAAAAAATTACGAGACTATTTCTTTGTTGGTGGGTTGCCTGAGGCGGTACAGGTTTTTGCTGATAATGAGTCGCTTCAGGAAGTCGCTGCTGTCCATCGGTCAATTGTGTCCACTTATCAAGATGATTTTAGCAAATACACTAAGCAAAATGATCTGTTTCTTATCCAAAAAATATTTAACTACATTCCAAAATCTCTAGGGAAAAAGGTCAAGTATACCAATATTTCAAGGGATAATCGTGCAGCTCAGGTAAAAAAAAGTATCTCCTTGCTTATTAAGGCTAGAATATGCCATCAAGTGAAGCATAGTCATTGTATTACTGGTTGCGGGAGAAAAAAACAGCAATGCTGAGGTGGATTATGTGATCGGTTTGGCAGGGCTTGTTTTACCTGTT
>CAZQOD010000099.1:0-12825 GCA_964594945.1 uncultured Desulfopila sp. | reverse complement strand
TGGTACCCTCGGCGCGATTCGAACGCGCGACACCAGGATTAGGAATCCTGTGCTCTATCCCCTGAGCTACGAGGGTACCCATAAAAATGGGTCAGGCGGCATAATACTCAAGTTTTCATAAACCGCAATAATTTTTCATCACCAGAAGAACTCTTTATAACAAAAGAGGTTAAAACCCCACGGGAAAAATGCCGACGGACCAAGATGTTATCTTGTGCCTGTCCATGGATGAGCAATTTTGTACTAAAGCGAGGCGCTTAATGAGTTTGACCACAGGCATATATACGATATCTCTATGTCTCGTACCTCACTTCATCGGAGGATTAAATTTTGAAAGCAACGAAGAGTTAGGGGAAAATGGCCATTTATGGACAGACACTATCTAACGCAGACAAGATGCAGGTAAGTGCCCTGTTTCCGTCATGAACCCGTTAAGTTGAACATTACCTTTATTTTCTTGTTTTTCTTTACAGGTTTTATGGAGTAAGGCACTGATAATTAAAATATTCACATTCCGCCACCATTAAATATGACGCATAATAAAACGCTTTAGGGTATCGGAGGTAAACTCCTTATCCCCGAGCTCGAGATTTTTCAGGGGAACCTCGGCCCTGGCCGCTCCCTTATGGCCACCGGCGGAACCGATGGAACCGAAAATACGGTCTGCAAGCTTGCCCGCACTCTTGCGATAACCATCGCAACGGAAAATAACCACCAGTTTCTCTCCATGTACTCCGGAGACGAACACCCAATCGATCTCTCCGACATGATTTAAAAAATCCGCCACAATAACGAGAACATCAGGGCTTCTCACCCGACCGATATGGGTATAATATCTCCCCTTGGAATATTTTAACTCGGCCAGGGCGATGGTAAAATATTTTAACTCGGATCGTCTCAGATCCGTTAGTTCAAACTTACGTACCAAATCACGGTTGGCGATATTAAAAAGATAACGAAAAGAAATACCATCGGCCAATACCGATTTCTGCTCGAAGTCATGGGTATCGACTTTTATCCCGTAAAAAAGGGCGGTGGCAAGGGCCACCGAAGGTTTCATCCCCGCAGCCCGCAGATACTCGACAGCCATTGTTGAAGTTGCACCATATTCGGGACGAACATCGACAAATGCGGCATCAAGCCTTGTCCCGGGAGGATGATGATCAATAATGACATCAAACGTAATTTTCTCGAAACTTGGGAGATGATCGGGTTGGGAGTCAACCATCACTTTCTTGCTGAAATTATCTACCTTGATATCTTTTAATCTTATCAACGGGATTTTCAACCGCTCAACCATGGCAACGTTATTGAGACGTCTGATTTCATTGGGATGGGTAATTGTTACACTTTTCACACGATAACGAAGCAACCTTTTCACCGCAAGGGCAGTGGCCAGTGCATCGGGGTCCGCATTAATAACCACCAAAACTTCATCTTCTTTTTCGAAAACCTGCCAAAAGGCCTGGAGGCGATCCCTGGCAGTATTTTTATAGGCTTGCCTGCACGGTTGTTGATTATTATCCTTCTTCTTTTTTCGAACCATATATGGTAACGATGACCACCGGAATAACGGTATCTCAGAGCCATACGATCAAACGGGCACAAAACGCGGTCAATGCTGTTTTTCGTGGCAGATACCCCACTTGTATAATAATTTGTTGTTTGCGGGAAAACGTTGCTTACTCCATCCGAAAGTCGACCATCTCCTGTTGATTTACATTCTGTACACCTGCCGGAAACACCACAAACAGAACAATTTAATATTACCAAGGGGCTAAATAATCAACAAGGTTTCCGACCCCGGCAATACCACCACGAGCCCGGACTATACCACACAGATTGTTTGCTTTGCAAGGCCTTCACACTTTACACGGAGTTGCGAAAACGGGAACTTGACGGTTCGAAGTGATAATGTTACCTACAGTGAACATAAACAAAGAACTGCTCAACTCTACGATGCATTAATTCACAATGGGACATTTACTTGCTATCATTGCCGGGGGTGGAATCGGGGCTGTTGCCAGATACGGCATCAGTATAGGCGCGGAGAAATATGCGGCGGCCAACTTTCCCCTGGCAACACTTGGGGCCAACCTTCTCGGTTGTCTTTTTATAGGTTTTTTCTGGCATTACTTTGACAGGGTTCATATAAGCCATGGATTCAGGCTCTTTTTATTCACCGGCTTCCTCGGCGGTTTCACCACCTTTTCCACCTTTGCCAGGGAGAGCGTGCAGTTCTTTAAGGCGGGTGAACCATTGCACGCCTTCGCCTACATCGCCATATCCAATATCCTGGGCATAAGCATGGTTGCCCTCGGTTTCTTTATTTGCCAACGTTTTTTCGTTTTTAGATAATTCCACATGTTGGAATTCGAGGTACTCCGTGAATCTGCTTAACCGCTATCTTTTTAACCAATATATAAAATATTTCTTAACAGTTAATGCCGGGTTTGTCTCTTTATACGTATTGATAGATTTTTTTGAAAAAATCGACGACTTCAACAACGGCGGAAAATCCCTGGCCCTAGCCCTGACATATTTTGCCTACTCCATCCCCTTTGTTGTGGATCAGCTCGGCCCCATCCTCATACTACTCTCCTGTATTATCCCCTTGGGCGTCCTTAACCATACAAACGAACTCACCGCCCTAAAAGCGGGGGGAATCCCCCTGCGCCTCATTATAAAGCCGCTGATTATGAGTTCCCTGTTCTTTACCTTCCTTTTTCTTGCGGCCGCGCAATGGCTTTTACCCGTGACCATTGCCAAGACCAATAACATCTGGTACGAGCAACTAAAAGGTAAAGTACCCCTGGGAATATTGCGAAACAACCGCTACTATTACAAGGGAAAAAACGGCTTCTATTCCTTTGGCTGGAAAAACCCTAAAGAGTACAATTTTCAAAATTTTTCCTACTCTAAATGGAGTGACAACCACAATATACAAACGTTGATCACCGCTGATTCCGCCAATTGGGACCATAACAATCACCGCTGGATATTAAAACAGGGTCAGATCCAGCAGAAAGAGACGGATAGCGACTATTCAATCACAAATTTTACCAGAAAAATGTTCTACCTGCCGGAACAACCTGAAGATTTCCTCGTGCCTGTAAATAAATCAGCCGAGCAATCACTAACCGACCTCTACCAGGCCGTCTTCAGGGCGGATGTGGAGTATGAAAGGAGAAAGGCATGGACCAGATTTCTGGGCAGGATTTCTTATATTTTCCTCGGAATTCCCTTGCTTTTACTTGGCCTTCCCATCCTTCTCATCACCTATAAGAAGTGGGGCAGGGATCTATCCATCGCCATCCCGACAAGCTGTGGTCTGGCCTTTATGGCATGGGGAATATGGGGGGCGCTGCAATCACTGGCAATTGCCGGTTACCTCTCACCACTCGTTGCAGCCACCAGTATCCATGTGATTTTTTCACTTACGGGTGTTTTTCTTCTAATTAAAATAAACCGTTAATAACGTTCTGCGCATAAATGGCTGACTGTCGAGCACAATAAATATTTTTTTGCAAGATATGGACACTCCTTCTCTTATATCTTGCCTTGGGAATTGGCAGTTGCAAATTTCAGGAACAAATCAAAAAATATTTGTTATATTTACGCTATTGACGGCGGCGTCTTCGCCGGGGAGACGAAAACGCCGAATACGTACTACACACTATTTTTTTTCAATGGAGATAAGTTCCACATCAAAAACCAACACTGAATTAGGTTCAATAGCTGGTCCCGCACCCTGTGTGCCATAGGCCAATTCGGGGGGAATAACAAGATGCAGCTTTGTGCCCACGTTCATCAGCTGCAGAGCCTCACTCCAACCCTTGATTACCTGCCCCACCTTAAATTCGGCTGGTTTTCCATGTTTGGCGGTACTATCAAATTCCTTATTATTGATAAGCGTACCGACATATTCAACTTTAACGGTATCAGACGCAGTGGCTTTTACCCCTTTTCCCTCCTTGATTACCGAATACTGCAGACCACTTTCCGTTACAATAACACCGGGTTTTTTCTTATTTTCCGCTAAAAACTTATCACCCTCGGCCTTATTCTTGGTGAGCATCTCCTGCATCTTTGCCTGCTGGCGTGCCTGCATTTTTTTTGAAAACTCCTTTTGCACCGTCAACATTTCCTCCGGGTTCAAGAGCGGGTCGCCCCCCTTAAAGGCATCTTTTATACCGATCAAAAGAAATTTCTGCTGAATATCGTCACCGGCCCCAGAAAACTGTTTACCCGCCGAAAAACCCACGCTATAGCTTAATTTTTCGGTAAAACTTTTTGGTGTTTCCGCCTGGGATAACTGGGGTAATATCAGACCACATCCCAAAACCGCAACCATTAAATATCTCTTCATTTAGTGCTCCTTATCTCAGAATAAAAA
This sequence comes from uncultured Desulfopila sp., assembly GCA_964594945.1. Taxonomy (GTDB): domain Bacteria; phylum Desulfobacterota; class Desulfobulbia; order Desulfobulbales; family Desulfocapsaceae; genus Desulforhopalus_A. Next base: position 8,429 of record CAZQOD010000099.1, on the reverse strand, counting down.
CCGCATTTTGCAGTGTACCGTCGGCAACCGCACATCATCACATAACCCAAATCCTGCACGTATCAAAATATTACCAGGGTGATTCCCCTGTTGCCCTTATTTAAATTTTTATCAGAGCTCAAGCGGGGATAGCGACGCAAAATCGTCTTTACCAACCCTGATCTCTTACTAAACTCTTCTCCTGGAATATATGCAAATATTCTCTTTTGACTTTTCATAAAATCGAGACTTTTTCGACATTCGGTGCGAATAACCCCACCCTTGCCGCTTGAACCGTATCCATGGATCAGGGTGAGTACCGCCACACCCGTCTGCAAACCGTCGGCTATGGCCCTGTCCAGACGTTGCAGGGCCGCCTCCAGGCTGGGACGCCCCCGCTCCAGATTTACAATGCGATGAATATACTCATTTTTTCCGGCCTGCGCAACATCATCATTCTCACTGCCGCAGAAGGGGCAGATGCGGGTTGCGCCCTTAATTTCATTACCGCAAACATGACATATATGCATCACTGTCACCCGACCAAGAACCAACTGAGTTCACCCAGAAATAAGATATTTCAAAGTCTGCGTACCGATATTACGGCCGGCAACTGACGCAGATGTTGAATAAGTAAATTAAGATGTTTGAGATCTTCAACCTCAATAGCAAGTGTCATATCGGCTAAATCAGTTGGGGTGGTATGGGCCGAAATATCGACAATACTTGCATTATCCAGGCTGATAGTACCGCTTATTTCCGTAAATATTCCCCGCCTGTTTTCAGCACTTATATGGATTGATGCCCGGTAAGTTTTCTCAGCAGCCCCCGACCAGGATACATCGATCCATCGCTGCGGATCAGAGCGCAGGAGATTGGCGCAAACAGCTTTATGCACCGATACCCCCCTGCCCATCGTAATAAAACCGACAATGGGGTCGCCGGGCAAGGGTCGACAACATTTGGCAACCTTAACCAGTACCTCATCAATACCGGCTATATTAATCCCTGACTTACTTTTGTCGCCTTCGCGTACATGCTGGCTCACCATAAGGTTTGCCAACTCTTCGGGCGGTAACTCGGTATTTTTGTCGATCTGCTTCTGCAATTCTGGAGGTTGCAGTCCCTTGATCAAATTCTGGACAGTGATCATGCCGCTACCGACTTTTACCAGCAAATCATCGAGGGAATTGCAGCGCAGCTGTTTAAGAATCAACTTAATATGGCCGCTCTTAATAATCTTTTTAAGGGAGGTATTGTTTTTTCTGATTTCCCTTTCGCAAATCTCCCGCCCCAGTTTAAGGGCCTTATTTTTTTCTTCCCGCCTCAGCCAGGAACGAATCCTGGTCCTGGCCCGGCTGGTTTTCACCAAATCGAGCCAGCCCCGCCTGGGCGTCTGGGATGGAGAAGTGATAATTTCTACAATATCACCTGTTTGCAACTGATATTTTAGGGGAACCTGGCGACCGTTAACCTTGGCAGCAACGCAATGATTACCCACCTCGGTATGAATGGCATAGGCAAAATCAAGGGGACAACTGCCAAGGGGAAACTCCTTAACCTCCCCCTTGGGGGTAAGAGCAAAAACTTCAGGATCGTACAATTCCCGCACAACACTGTCTAAAAATTCCCGTGGATCTTCCACGTCCTGCAGCGAGGCCACCAATTTTTTCAACTCGCGGAAAAGCTTGGCATCCTTGCTCGTAACTTTCTGCCCTTCTTTATAGGCCCAGTGCGCGGCAACACCCTCCTGGGCCACTTTATCCATTTCCTCAGTGCGGATCTGAATCTCGATAAACAGATCCCTGGGACCCACCACCGTTGTGTGCATGGACTGATAATTGTTGGCCTTGGGCACTGATATAAAATCCTTAAGGCGGCCCGGCACCGGCGACCAGTTGGCATGAATCACACCAAGGGCTTCGTAACATTCCTTAACGGCCTTAACAATTATCCTGAATGCCACTTTGTCGTAGACCCGCTCCAGGGGGATATCCTGGGCCACGAGTTTTTTATAAATTGAATAGAGATGCTTGGGACGACCGATAATGCGAATGGCCTCAATATTATTCTCTTTAAGCTTTTCGTGGAGAATTGCTATAACTTCGTCAACATATTTTTGACGCTCATCAAGTGAACTCTCAAGTTTATTGGATAATTCATAATAATCTTCTGGATAAAGAAATTTAAAGGCATGATCCTCTAACTCACGTTTAAGCCAATCTATACCTAAACGGCTGGCCAGGGGGGCGTAAAGATCCATGGTCTCCCTGGCAACATCCACCTGCTTTTCACGCTCAACCATGTCAAGGAGAAACATATCAAGGAGACGGTCAATGAGCTTAACCAGTAATACCCGTATATCAGAGGCAATGGCCAGTAACATCTTTCTCAGGTTTTCAGCCTGACTGGTGAGCTTACTGTTGTACTGAACCTTTGTAATCTTGGTTGAACCCTGGACAATGGATGCCACATCATCACCAAAGGTTTCTTTTAATTCCTTGAGGGTATATCCTTCTCGCAATACGCCGTGGAGCATGCCCGCCAGGATGGTATCAAGGTCAAGGTGCATGGAGGCAAGGGTCGAAGCCACTTCGAGCAGATGGATAATATACAACTCGCCGGAGAAATGTCGCCGATCCTTGTGAACCCTGGTAATAACACTCCAGGCCTCATCTATTCGGGACAAATCAACGCCTTGAAGATAATTTGAGGCGAGGACTTTCAAGCCCTTGGGGTTGATGGTGGATGAATAAGGCATGAACGGTTTCCTTGCTTAACCTTTTAATTGTGCGGAGATTTCCGCAACCAACCTTGTCACCGCCTCTTTGGGTGTCAACTCTTCAGTAACTCCATCACTGCGGCGCCTGATTTCCACCACACCCTTTTTCAAGAAATTCTTACCCACCGTCAAACGATACGGAATACCGAGAAGATCGGCGTCTTTAAATTTAAAACCTGGTCGCTCGTTGCGGTCGTCAAGGAGGACATCAACCCCCTTTGCCTGCAATGTACCGTACAGCTCTTCCGCAGCATCGGTAATCCGGTTATCGTCCAGCCCCAAGTTTAGAACAATAACGGTGTAAGGGGCCAGGGGAACAGGAAAAATAATTCCGTTTTCATCGTGATTCTGTTCAATGGCTGCGGCCACTATCCTACTGACCCCTATCCCGTAACAACCCATAACAAGAGGTTTTTCATCCCCGTTTTTATCGTGGAAAGTTGCGTTCATTGCTTCTGAATATCCGGTGCCGAGCTTAAAAATATGGCCAACTTCTATTCCCTCCGTCAACTCAAGTTTGCCGCCGCATTCCGGACAGGGATCATCTTCGGTTATCTGGCGGAGATCGGCCACCGTCTCCACCTTGAAATCCCGCTCAGGATTAACATTTTTAAGGTGATAATTTTTTTCATTGGCGCCCACATAAAAATTCCGCATGGCGGCCACTTCCTGATCGACGACAACCTTTATGGAAATACCGACCGGACCAAGATAGCCGGTGGCCACTCCGGTGACGTCAAAGACCTCCTTATCACCGGCCAATTCAATTTCCGTTACAGAAAGCAGATTTTTAAGTTTTACCTCCTCCACTTCCCGATCCCCGCGAATAAGCACGGCGACAAAATCGGCGTCCGCCTTGTAGACCATGGTTTTCACCAGTTGATCGGCTTCTATGCCGAGAAAATCACACACGGTCTTAACCTTGCGCTTACCCGGGGTCTCAACTTTCTCCAACTCTTTTTCCGCCTCACCGGATACCTGTTCCGACGAGCGCACCACAGCTTTTTCCATATTGGCGGCGTAGTCACATTTACCGCAGACGACGATGGTATCCTCACCGGTTTTGGCAAGTACCATGAACTCGTGGGAGAAGTTGCCGCCAATAGCCCCTGAATCAGCCTGCACAACCCGGAACTCAAGACCACATCGGCTAAAGATCCGCCTGTAGGCTTCATACATTTTTTGATATGACAGCTGGGCATCTTCATCGCTGCCGTCAAAGGAATAAGCATCCTTCATAACAAACTCACGACCGCGCATAAGTCCGAAGCGGGGACGTATCTCGTCACGGAACTTGGTCTGAACTTGATAGAGATTAATGGGCAGGTCGCGATAGGAATGCAATTCTTTACCGGCAATATCGGTAATCACCTCCTCATGGGTGGGACCCAGGCAGGATTCCCTGCCGTGGCGATCCAAGAATCGTAACAGTTCCGGACCATATTTTTCATAGCGCCCGGACTGGATCCATAGGTCGGCCGGTTGCACCATGGGCATCAACAGCTCCAACGCCCCCGCACGGTTCATCTCCTCTCGCACAATATTTTCCACCCTGCGTATTGCCGCAAGTCCATAGGGCATGTAAGTATATATACCGGCGGTGAGTTTACGAATAAATCCGGCCCGCAACATTAGTTTATGGCTGATAACCTCCGCTTCTGCAGGTGTCTCTTTTAAAGTCGGCATAAATGCCCGGGAATAACGCATATCATCTTATATTTGTAAAAGTTAATAAATAGATCGTCTCCATCCCCAGCGGGGATAAAGAGACATCCATTTCAACAAGCGGGGTCATCTCCTGCCGATCCCGCCTTTTCCATTCTCGCCAATTCGCTTAAAAATACGCCCATGAGCTCATCTTCAGCAACCTTCTTCCAAATCTCGCCCTTTTTAAAGATAATACCCACGCCGTTACCTCCGGCCACGCCGATATCCGCCTGCCTGGCCTCGCCCGGACCGTTAACGACACAACCCATCACCGCAACCTTGAGGGGGGTAACCATCGTTTGTACGAATTTTTCCACCTCCTCGGCGAGCCCGAAGAGGTCAATCCGGGTACGACCACAGGTTGGACACGAAATAAGCTCAGGTCCCCGTTCGCGTATTTTCAAAGAACGGAGCAGTTCAAAGCCCACCCGAACCTCCTCCACGGGATCCCTGGTCAGGGATATACGGAAAGTATCACCAATACCCTGACCAAGAAGGGCGCCAAGGGCCACACTCGACTTTACAGTACCAGCGATAAGACCACCGGCCTCAGTCACCCCCAGATGCAGCGGATAATCGGTTATTTTCGAAAGGTTGCGATAACTGTTAATGGTGGTTTGTACATCGGATGACTTTATGGATATTTTTATCTCATAAAACCCGTATTTTTCAAGCAGTCCCACATTGGCCATGGCACTTTCAATCAGGGCCTTGCTGTTTTCCGGTGTCGGGTAACCATATTTGCGCAAAAGATCTTTTGCGATGGAACCGCTGTTTACCCCCACCCGTATGGGAACCCGGTGCTGTTTTGCACAACTAACCAGCCGGGCAATTTTCTCCTCCCCACCCAGGTTGCCGGGGTTAATACGAATACCGTCGGCACCACTTTCCATGGCCACTATGGCAAGACGATGATCAAAATGGATATCGGCAATAAGGGGTATGGCTATTCTTGCCCGAATTGCCATGATATTTTCCGCAGCGTCTTTATCAAGAACGGCCACCCGCACTATCTCGCACCCCGCCGCTTCAAGACGGTGTATTTGCGCCACCGTCTCCTCCGTATCCCTGGTATCAGTATTGGTCATTGACTGGACAGAGACGGGATATTCCCCACCCACCCCCACATCACCGATATAGACGGCTCGTGTTTTACGACGTACAATCATCGACCAGCTACCTCTTTTCCTGCCGCATTTTTCTTTTTTTTCTGTAATAGATTCAATTCGGCATCGGAACTTCTCACGTAGAGCGGCACGGCTTCAACCACATCCAGTTCATCTCCGGCTACAAACATTTCCGCGCCAAGCAAACCTATGGAAACGGCGGACGGCACATGCAGTTGCGCGGGAGCAAATATCACCTCTTCCGCCAACAAAGTCCTGAAAATATCTCCATAGGCCCGCACCCCGTCACCCACCATCAATACAGGTTCTTCGATCCCCCCGGCCAGCCGATCAGGTTTCACAACAACAATTTCACTCACCCGCTCACTTAACCCTTTATCGGAGCAACGATAAAGTGAGGTGTACACTTCCTTTTTCCGCGCGTCAACTACAGCGCATATCAGTCGATCTGTACAACATTTAGAGGCCAAACCATCGAGCACCGACACCCCGAACAACGGTTTCTCTGCAGCAACGGCAAGACCCTTGGCCGTTGCCATGCCGATCCGCAAACCGGTGAAACTGCCGGGCCCCAGACCGACGCAGATACCGTCTATCAGATGCCAATCCAGAAAAGACTCTTCCATGAGCTGGGAAATAATGGAAAGTAACCGCCTCGAATGGGAAACATTGCCACCCATGTCAAGGGAGGCAATGACCGTCCCCGTCCTGCGATCACCCCGCGTCAGGGCAACCGAGCTGCAGGGGGTAGCCGTCTCAATGGACAAGAGAAGCGGCTCTGGACAACAATCCATCACTTAAAAGTCCTTATGATATCATTGTAAAAAACAATCAGCATCAAGGTGGCCAACATTCCCATACCAACCTGCTGGGCGATAATCTGCACCCGTTCATTCAATGGTTTTCTCCACACCCCCTCAATTGCCAGGAATACGAGATGACCACCGTCGAGAACCGGTATCGGCAGAAGATTGAGTATACCAAGATTAACACTGAGTAGAGCGATAAAATAGACGAGATGAAGCCACCCGGCCCGCATCTGCTGCTCTGCCAACTGGGCGATCAGTATCGGCCCGCCGAGCTCAGAGGCGGATATCTCCCGCTGTAACATTTTTTTAAACGCCACAACGGTACGATCGACATACATCCATGATTGCATAAAGGCCTCTTTAAACGATTCAAGCGGGCCGATTTCTTTATAACGCAGGTTCTCATCCCGAATAATACCGACCATAAAACGTCTTTCTACCACCTTGCCGAATTCGTCTTTTACAACGTCCATCTTCGGTGACATTTCGACACTAATACGATCCGCACCGCGCAGAACCTCCATCGACAATTGTTGACCTCCGTTTTCCTTGACCCTTCCAATCACGTCCAACCAACCTTTGACTTCCCAATCATTGATACTGATTATCACGTCACCCGCCATTAATCCTGCCTGTTCAGCAGCCGACCCCTTATTTACCTCTCCGATGCGCGTAGTATCGGTGGGAATCGGAATGCCGACCGTGGCAAAGACCATAAAAAATAATACTACGGCAAAACAGAGGTTGAAAAGAGGCCCTGCCAGGACAATGAAAAATCGCTGCCATACCGGCTTATGTACAAACGACCGCTCACGTTCATCGTCTTCAATATCCCGTTCATCAATGTTCTCGCCGAACATTTTCACAAAACCGCCCAGTGGAAAAACGGAAATTACATATTCCGTTTCCCCGACAACCTTACCAACCATTTTCGGACCAAAACCCAGAGAAAATTTCAACACCCGTACGCCAAATAGTTTAGCAAAGGCGAAATGGCCGAGTTCATGCACAAAAATAAGTGGACCCAAAACAAGTAAAAGAGAAAAAAAGACACTCATATCCAATAACAACTCATTGTAAAATTAAGAGCTACTCCCAGGCAACCCGTCTAAAAGCAGCAACCATGGCCCATGCTCATCCAAAAATAACTATTATTTAAACCTTGCAACCGGGGAGCAAAAAGCATTAACCGGCGGCGCAGTCCCCGACAATAGTCAGCGCAACCGTCCTGGCTTCACCATCTGCCCGTAAAATATCCTCCAGATTATCCTCGCTACCTGTATGTACTATATCCATTGTTCTGGCCACCGCATCGGATATTGCCGCAAAAGATATCTTCCCTTCAAGAAAGGCCGCAACGGCAATTTCATTTGCGCCATTGAGTACTGCAGGCATCACCCCACCATATTCAATAGCGTCGAAGGCCAACCGCAGCGCCGGAAAGTTATGATAATCCGGCTCCCTGAACTCAAGATTACCGCAACGCATTAAATCAAATGGCGGCAGCTCCAAAACCATCCTCTCCGGGTAGGACAGGGCATAAGCTATCGGAATACGCATATCAGCAATTCCAAGCTGCGCAATAACCGAACCATCACAAAACTCAACCAGAGAATGGACTATGGACTGGGGATGAACAACAACATCAATACCATCGATATCGACACCAAACAGCCATTTAGCCTCAATAACCTCCAACCCTTTATTCATAAGAGTCGCTGAATCCACGGAAATTTTCGGCCCCATACTCCAATTGGGATGACTTAATGCCTGTTCCCTGGTTACCCCCAGTAATTCTTCGCTGTTTTTATCGAGGAAGGGTCCGCCGGATGCGGTGAGAATAATTTTGGCCACATCCTGCCTACGACCGGCTTCAAGAGCCTGAAATATCGCAGAATGTTCAGAATCTATGGGCACCATCCTCGTCCCCTTGGCCCGGACGCAATCCATAACGATTTTCCCGGCCATCACCAACGTCTCCTTATTGGCAAGACCAATATCCTTACCCGCTTCTATAGCGGCCAG
>CAZQOD010000098.1:0-12861 GCA_964594945.1 uncultured Desulfopila sp. | reverse complement strand
TATTAAATTACAAACAAGCATGATCCGCTACGTCAGGGATTGTGTGGCCTTTGAAAAAGCTTATATACAGAAGAAATAAAAAACGAGAGGTGGAGCAATAGTGAACCAGCTGGTGAACCACTAACCTCCGAACCAACGTGTCAGGTGGGGTAACTATATGATTAATCAGGAAATGCTATTTCCTGGCTTTTTATTGGTGCCGGAGGTCGGAATCGAACCGACACGGGCCAAAGCCCGCTGGATTTTGAGTCCAGTGCGTCTACCAGTTTCACCACTCCGGCGTAAAGGTGGTATATACCCCACTTTTCAGTTTTACGTCAAGAATAAAAGGAGCATAAATATCACTAACAGCGGAAATGACCGGTAAGCCGGTATAAGTGCCTTGTTTCTGTTATGAACCCGCTAAGTTGAACATTACCTTTATTTTCTTGTTTTTCCGGCACATAACAATCAAATAACCCACAAGACAGTACCACCGTGAAATACGGAGGAAAAGTCAAGCAAGAAAAGGATCGGATCCCCATCACAACACTGCTAACGTGCGGCTTTATACCATTTATATCGTCTCAACACCTTATTGATATAGCGCACCGTCTCAGGGATCTGCGGCACCCCGCCTGTCCGCATAACCAGGCCGGGCCCAGCATTATAAGCAGCCAGTGACAAAACCAGATCACCATTAAAATTATCAAGCATTTTTCTAAAATAACGGGTGCCGCCGTCAATATTCTGTTTTGGATTAAAGGGATTCGTAACCCTGAGTTCCCGCGCCGTCTTCGGCATCAGCTGCATCAGCCCCTGGGCACCTTTGCTCGACACGGCCCGGGAGTTAAAATCTGATTCCGTATGGATAATAGCTTTAATTAACCGAGGATCAACCCTATACATACGACCGATTCGCTCTATTTCCTTATCATATTGGGAGGGATTTACCTTACTCCTCACTATTGTGGTTCTACGATGCCGGGGGGCATTACTACTCCACTGACGGGGGGGAAGTTTTATCTTCTTACAACTAGTGCCATCGGGCACATTGGTAAAATTTTTAGCTCCGGATTTATCACGACATACATACATCGCGGAAACGGGCTCGGTAGCAACCAAAAGCGCAACCAGCAAGACAGACAACAGACACACTCCACCACCTCCGGTCAAGCGCGCAGGCACACGTGTAAAATAAAACATCAACCGCTCTGTTTTTATTCCTACCATCTGTTGTTTATTATCCGGAACCGCAAGAAACCTCAAAAAATAACCAGCATGGCTGGACCAAATTCTCAGGCCACAACCACAACAAACAATGAAAGCGACTCAAGAGTGAAGGTACTTTCATATAAATTAATATATTCCAAAACGAGCCGCCTCAAAGTCCAGGCCGACAACAACTCATATAGCCAGCGTGCTCGCCGCTTACAAAACCCAGGTTACAAATAAAACGACACGTTAACCGTCTTCGCCCTGTTGATTCTTAAAAATAGAGCAACATTTTTCACTACAAAAATAAAAAGTCCGTTCGTCAAGCTTTAAATGTACAGCCTGTTGTCTCGGCACAAGCTTCTTACAGATCGGATCCTCCTCAAGGGTATCACTCAACACTGTCTCTTCCCCAGTAGTACGGGGAGAAGCACCCATCTCTTTACTTTTAGAACCACCCCCGACAATTAACCGATAGCCAATATAAAAAAGAATGGCAAGGACAAGTAAACGTACCGGGCTCACAATCGCTCCTCTTCCATGTTGGTTTCATCATGGGGAACGGTTGTGGTCGGAACTCCTCCATCCCATTGGTCACGTATTATTTCTTGATTCTTGCACTCCTTAATACGCATCTTTTCCTTGAGATCCTCGGTCAACTCCAACACCGTTTTCCGGGACTGGGCGGAACGAAAATCAGGCGCCAGTTCAGAAAGAGGCTCAAGGACAAAGAGACGACCATTAATACGGGGATGGGGCAGGATCAGATCCGGGCTGTCCATGACCACATCCCCAAAATAGAGGAGATCAAGATCCAGGCTGCGATCCTCGTGACCAAACGATCGGGAATTCCTGGCCCGACCGAACATCGACTCAACGGCAAGAAGACTCTCCAGTAGTTGCAGTGGCGCAAGTTCCACCTCCAGCCGCCCCACGGCATTGGTAAACCAGTGTTGACTTTTCATATCAACCGGGGCGGTCTTAAAGGGGTTGGAAATACCCGCCAGGCTTATTCCCTCCATATTCCCGAGGGACTCCCAGGCCTCCATTAAAATTGCCTTACCATCACCAAGGTTGGAGCCCATACCTATATATGCCTGTACACTCTCCATATTTACAAATCCTGCAACCCCAGAACATCAAACATGGAGTATAATCCGTTATCCCTGGAGACCACCCAGGTCGCCGCGGTGGTTGCACCTTTGGCAAAATGGTCACGATTATGGGCACGATGAATCAACTCGATCCTCTCACCGGGACCGGCAAAATAGACAGTGTGTTCACCAACTATATCCGCGGCCCTTACCGTCTGGATACCAATCTCCCCCGCTTTTCTTTCACCTATAATACCGCTCCGTTCAAGGACAACGACATCATCAGAATCACGATGCACTCCCTCGGCCGCCATTTCCGCAAGCTTCAGGGCGGTGCCGCTGGGGGCGTCCTTTTTCTTATTGTGGTGGGCCTCAATTATTTCAATATCGTAATCATCACCAAGGATAGCCGCCGTCTTTTTAACAAGTTTAAAAAGGACATTAACACAAACAGACATATTGGGGGCATACACACAGGGAAAATTCTTCGCCAGTTGCCGCAACTCCTCCATATCCGACACTGTCAGCCCCGTGGTACCGATAACCATGGCTTTTTTATATTTTGACGCTATTCTGGCAAACTGCATTGTCGCCGCATGGAAGGTGAAATCAATTATAACATCACCCCCGTCAATGACTTCTTCCAGCCCTTGGCCAATAATTACCCCATTTTCAATACCGTTGGCCAGAAACCCGGCGTCGCGACCAATGGCCGGATTACCGGCCGCCTCAAAGGCCGCTCCATACTGTAAGAAAGGTGATTTTTCAACAAAATGAGCAATACGCTGCCCCATTCTCCCGGCGGCACCCGCAATAATTACCTTTATCATTTCAATGTTCCCCCATATTTTACCCTAAAAGACCGAGCGCCGTCAATTCGGTTCGCAATTCAGCCAGATTAACCTCATCCATGGGGGCAAGAGGCAAGCGGGGCAAGCCACTTTTCAACCTACCCATCAGCTGCAATGCCATTTTGGCAGGTGTCGGGTTCGGTGAACAAAACATCAGCTTCATCAGAGCAAACATCTTGTAGTGTAGTTCATTGGCCTTATTTATATCTCCGGCAAACACCGCCTCCATCATCGTCGACATACCCTTTGGATAAACATTGGATATAACGGATATAACACCCTTACCACCAATAAAAGCCGTGGGCATCGACGTAAAATCATCACCGGAAAGAAGAATAAAATCCGACGGACACCTGCGGATAACATCAGAAATCTGTTCAAGGCTGCCGCTGGCCTCTTTAATACCGATTATACCGTCAACATCCGCCAGACGGGCAACCGTGGCGGGCGCCATATTAACCACGGTTCTACCGGGGACATTATAAAGAAACATTGGTATATCGACTTTCTCGGCGATTTCTTTAAAATGGAGATACATCCCCTCCTGACTCGGTTTATTATAATACGGAACAACCGACAACACGGCATCTGCACCACTTCGCTTGGCGCTCTCGGTGAGTTCAACTGCTTCAAGGGTATTATTGGCGCCGGTACCGGCCACCACCGGAACACGACCTGCGACGGTCTTAACCGTCAAGTCTATTACTCGTTTATGTTCGTCAAATCCTATGGTAGCAGACTCCCCTGTGGTTCCACACGGCACTATTCCATGGGTACCGTTTTCTATCTGAAACTCGATAAGATCAACCAACCCCTGCTCATCCAGTTCACCATCAATAAACGGGGTAACTAAGGCGACGAGTGCTCCGTGAAATTTTTCCATGATTCCTCCTGATCCGGTTATTCACCATTTTTCCTGCACAATCCATCAGAGCAGCGCTTCGGCGGACAAAGTCCCTGTACAAATCAACCGCGCGGGCCCTTGCAAATAAACATCTTCCACAACCGGCCCATCCTGTAAATCAAATATTATCTTTAACAATTCTCCCCCCGAAGTGCGCACCTCAACGGGCGATTCCATACCCTTCTGCAGGGCCCCGAGCAAGGCCGCAGCCACGGCGCCGGTCCCACAGGCCATAGTTTCATCCTCAACACCACGTTCGTAGGTACGCACCGAGAGTCTCCCGTCTACAAGCAACCTTGCAAAATTCACATTTGTGCCGTGGGGTTCAAAAAGTTGATGAAAACGAACCTTCCTCCCCCATTTTTTCACGGGAATATCCTCTTTATCAACAAAGATCACGGCGTGGGGAACACCGGTGTTAACAAATGCCACAACCCGCTCTTTATCATCCAGGTTTATGGAAAGGGCCAGACGAAAATCAAACGGGCGGGTCATTTTCACCCTCACGCCACCACCCCCGTCACGGATTTCCGCCTCCACGATACCAGCCAGGGTCTGAAAACACATTTTTTTCCCGGCAATATTATGACGATAGGCAAAACTTGCAGCACATCGTGCCCCGTTACCACACATCTCGGCCACCGAACCGTCACCATTGTAAAAATCCCAACCAAAATCCGCTTCACCGGAATCGGTAATAAAGATAATGCCGTCCGCACCGACGGAAAACATCCGTCTACATATTTTTCGGGCTAATTCCGGCTGATCACTGCGCTCCACAATATGATCACGATTATCAATAATCACGAAATCGTTACCGGTGCCACTCATTTTCTCAAAGGCGATGGGAAAGGATAATACCATCTCATTGCTCCTCTTTTAACACGCCAATAAAACCTAACGCTTATTCAAAGACAAGTGGGTCAAATCACCACCCGTCATTCGTCAGTACCTGATCGTGGCCTCCTGCGATTTTTCGCTCTCGTTCGGCGGCGATGCCTGGTCAATCGCGGTCACCGCATAATAGTAACGTTTACTGGTATCGGCATTCCTGTCGACGAAAAGTGTATATTCCTTCTCCACCTTACCAAGTAATTCATACTCATCCTGATCGGCGCCACGACGATAAATACGGTAACCGCCAAAATCCGCGGCCTCACTCCTATCCCAGAATATTTTAATGCCGACGGCCGTACGCACGGCGGTTACACCCCGCGGCGGCAGAGGTGCGGTCAAATCCACCGGGGTTGCGGCAACTTCCTTGCTCACACTACCGCTAACCGGCTCATTTTTATAAATCATCATCGTTTTAACCGTATAAAAATATTTCTGACCGTTACGAACCCGGCGATCAACATATTGCGTCTCTTTAGTCAAAGAACCTATCTTGGCAAAACCCCTGCCACCAATGGAACGAAAGACCTGGTATCGTATGGGCAAATCGACGCGTCTACCATCAAGATGGCTCGTCACCGCCTGCCAGCTCAGGGTAATTTGGCGATCACCGGCCGCAGCCTTTAAGTTTTGAGGAGCCGCCGCAGGCTGAAACCAGATAAAAGAGACAATATTTGAATCACCACTATCGGCCCACCAACCGGCACGGGAACGAACCTTGAAAAAATATTTATGCCCCGAACGCAACAAAGATGTGGTATAAGTCGCTTTTCTGCGCACTTTGCCGTCAAACGGCGAACCGCCGTCCAGTTGCATCGGTTCGGTAAAAGGAATGGGACAACCCTTGCAATATTCGTCCACCGGAACCACCGCCCGATAGAGATCAAAGGCGACAATATCTTCAACCGTGGTACCTTTTACCGTTTTTACGGGATAAGACCAACTCAACTGCACACCCTTCCCATCGACCGTATAACGCAGATCAACAATCGGTTCCGGTACAACATATTCAGGCGGCACAGGATTATTCTTATACCCGCAACCACCCACCAGAAGAAGAGAAGCCCCCAGAAGGAACGCTCCCGCCACCCGTACCCCATATACCTTCTTCATCATCTAATCCCCAACTGTTTTTCCGCTGCATCCAGCGCTTCTTCGACCTTTTGCAGACCGGTACCCCCTGTACAAATTCGGCTGTTTACCGATCCCTCGACACTCAAAACCTCAAAAACATCTTTTTCAATCACCGGCGAAAACCGGGCCAACTCAGCCACGGAGAGGTCGACCAGTTCACAGCCCCTGTCAAGACAATGGGCAACCGCCTTACCTACAATTCCATGCGCCTCTCGAAACGGTACATTTTTTAGAACCAGGTAATCGGCAAGATCGGTTGCGGTGATAAAGCCCGTCTCCGTTGCCGCCCGCATCCTCTTCGTATTAAAACTTAGATTGTTCAACAACTCCGTCATAACGACAAGGGACGATGTAACGGTATCAACCGCGTCAAAAACCGGTTCCTTATCCTCTTGAAGATCACGGTTATAGGTAAGCGGCAACCCTTTTAACAACGTCAACAGGGTCATGAGACTTCCCACGACACGCCCGCTTTTCCCCCTGATAAGTTCCGGAATGTCAGGGTTTTTTTTCTGGGGCATAATCGACGACCCCGTGCAGAATGTATCAGAAATAGTCACAAAATCAAACTCCTGACTTGACCATAGCACTAATTCTTCGGAAAGCCTGGAGAGATGAAGTTGGATCATTGCGCAACAGGAGGTAAACTCGACGGCAAAATCACGATCTCCGGCACTATCCATTGAGTTAAGGGTAACACCTGTAAAGCCGAGGGCCTGCGCCACGGCCTCACGGTCGATGGGCAGGCCAGTGCCCGCCAGTGCCGCGCAACCTAAGGGCGATATATTGATCCGCTTCCGGCAATCCAGCAACCGCTCACTATCCCTACCGAACATCTCAAAATAGGCAAGCATATGGTGGGCGATCTGTACCGGCTGGGCGCGCTGCATATGGGTATAACCCGGCATCACCTGCCCCAGATATGTTCTCCCTAATTGTACAAACGATCTACGGATCCCGGCCAATAGATCAACCAGTGTATCACATTGGTCCCGCAGGTAGAGCTTAAAATCCAGGGCCACCTGGTCATTTCTGCTGCGACCGCTGTGCAGTCTCGCCCCGGTGGCCCCGATACGTTCTATCAGGGCCTTTTCGATATTCATATGAATATCTTCCAGTTCCCGCTTAAAAACAAAAGTCCCTTCCTTGATCTCATCTTCAATGGCCCCAAGACCGTCGACGATTGCCGCCAACTCTTCCTTGGAAAGAATACCGTTGTCGGCAAGCATGGCTGCATGGGCTTTACTGCCTGCTATATCATACTTGTAAAGCCTGGAATCATAATGGATTGACGCGGTAAAGGCCTCGACGGACTCCGCCGTTTCCCCGCTAAACCGCCCGCCCCAGAGTTTTTCAGAACCACTTTTTTTGGTATCAGTCATAGTAGGTTGCGATTCTTCCTTTTTTACCGATCTTCTGCAGAGCATTAATTTTCAACCGCAATCCGTTAAGACGAATAAATCCGGTTGCATCGGATTGATCATACACATCATCTTCTTCAAAAGTTGCAAAATTCTCCTGGTAAAGGGAATGGTCAGACTTACGGCCCACGGCAACACAGTTGCCTTTATACAACTTCATCCGCACCACACCGGATACGGTTTTTTGACTTTCATCCATTGTTGTCTGGAGAATTTCCCGCTCGGGGGAAAACCAAAAACCGTTATATATCAACTCTGCGTAACGACCAACCAAAGAGTCGCGGATACGCAAAACCTCACGATCCATGGTGATGGTTTCCAGGGCCATATGGGCCTCGCGGAGCAACGTACCACCGGGAGTTTCATAAACACCCCGCGATTTCATTCCAACAAAACGATTTTCCACCAGATCAAGGCGACCTATCCCGTTTTTACCCGCCAACTCATTTAGCTTTAAAAAGAGCGGCAGGGGCTCTAAATCCTCGCCATCCAAGGCGACGGGATCGCCATTTTTAAATGTGATTTCAAGATATGTAGGTTTATCCGGCGCCTTTTCCGGAGAAACCGTAAGTTCATACATGCCCTCATCCGGCTCCGTCCAGGGATCCTCCAGCATACCACCCTCAAAGCTGATATGCAGCAGGTTCTCATCGGAGCTGTACGGTTTTTCCTTTGTTACCGGAATGGGGATGTCATGCTTTTTCGCAAACTCAACCAGTTTGCGGCGCGAATTTAAATCCCATGTCCGCCACGGGGCAATTATTTTTAAAGTGGGATCGATACCGATATAGGCCAACTCAAAACGAACCTGATCATTACCCTTACCCGTGGAACCATGGCTCAGGGCGTCGGCACCCTCTTCTTTGGCGATACGAACCTGTTCTTTGGCAATCAGCGGCCTGGCCAGAGAGGTTCCAAGGAGATAGGCATTCTCGTAAATAGCATTGCCTCGAAAGGCCGGGAAAATATAATCTTCAACAAACTCCCGCCTTAGATCGGATATAATGACCTTTTCCGCCCCCGTGGCCATACCCTTTTTGCGAACCGCATCCCAATCTTCTTTTTGACCGATATCCGCCGAATAGGCGATAACAGGGCAACCATACTCCTCGGCCAGCCATTTTAAGATAACCGATGTATCCAGGCCGCCGGAATAGGCAAGAACAATTTTTTTTACACTCATAAAAACCTCAGTAATATTATCTAACTCTCGCATCCAAAATATGGTGAAACAAATTTTATGCCATTAAATTAACATGTTATTAAACAGCCAAGTCATCGAACTTGCCAATTACAGGTTTTTAATGGCGTAAAAAAAAGACCTCAACACTTAACCGATAAAACGTTCAAGTATGGCCTTATGCATATGCATTTTGTTTTCCGCCTGATCAAAGGCGACGCAACGGTCTGACTCCAGGACATTCTCCGTTATCTCCTCCCCCCTGTGGGCCGGCAGACAGTGCAAGATAATGGAATCAGAACATGATTGCGCCACCAGTTGATCGTTGAGCTGGTACGGGGAAAACGCCCGTAATCTCTCCTCTTCCTCACTCTCCTTGCCCATGGATGCCCAAACATCCACATTCAACACATCGGCCCCCTGAACCGCCGCCATCGGATCCTGAACAAGGGTAATAGACTTGCCAGCGGAATTACGGTTTGAGGTAAGAATATCGCCATTGGGTTCATAGCCGTGGGGACAGGCAAGAACCAAAGCAAAACCGACAATTCCCGCAGCTTGTATCCAGGAGTTCGCCATATTGTTACCGTCACCCACCCAGGCAATCCGCAACTTTTCAATATCTCCTTTTTTCTCGAAAACGGTCATCATATCACTTAACACCTGGCAGGGATGGTGCAAATCGGTGAGGGCATTAATCACAGGAACCGTGGCATAGTCGGCCAATTCCTCCACCACCTCCTGGCCAAAAGTCCTGACCACCATGCAATCAACATAACGCGACATAACCCTGGACATATCCCGCAAAGGTTCCGATCGGGACAGTTGAGTATCACGACTCGACAGAAAAATTACCCGGCCACCCAGGCCGTAAACCGCAGCCTCGAAAGAAACCCGTGTCCTAGTGGAGGGTTTTTCAAAAATAAGGCCGACGGTCTTGCCCCGCAACAAGTGGTGCATCTTACCGGCTTTTGACTCTTTTTTTAGTTCTATTGCCCTGTCAATCAGGCCAAGAATATCTTCTTTGGTAAAATTTTGTAATGATCTTAAATGTATTGCCACGTCATTAACCTCTCAATTCAATACACCCCCTCCCCCTTATTTTTTTCCGGTAACCGACGGAATATCAGGAAGGGGAAAAGAGTTATCTTTACATAAAAAGAGGTTTCTTTGCAAAACATTTTCCCGAAAACCGCTATCTCTGCCTTGACTTCAAGCCGGATAGCACTTCGGCCAGGGCGGTAATGAGCCTGTCAATTTCCTCCCTGCCGACAACCAGAGGGGGTAGAAAACGCAGGACTGTATTTCCAGCAAAATTTATCAAAAAACCACGTTCAAACAACGCGTTCACAATATCAGGGCCGTGGGCGACATGATCCTTGTCAAGAATTGCACCAAGAATCAGGCCCATACCCCGCACACCACTGAGAATGGTGGGAAAGCGCTCAACGAGTTTCTGTAACTCGCCACGGAAATATGCGCCCTTAGCCTTAACCTCATCCAGGAAACCATGCGCCAGCATCACCTCCAAAACGGCCACTGCGGCGGCACAAGCCACCGGGTTGCCACCAAAAGTTGAACCATGGCTACCGGGGGTAAAGGACGCGCCGATATCCGCCCTGGTAACCATCGCCCCCAGGGGCAGTCCATTGCCGATGGCTTTAGCCATGGTAAGGATGTCAGGTGTAACTCCAAACTGTTCATAAGAAAAAAATGTGCCCGTTCTACCTATACCCGTCTGAATCTCGTCAAATATCAACAATAAACCATACTTATCGCAAAGATCCCTGATCGCCCGCAGGTAATCCATATCGAGGAGGAGCACCCCGCCTTCACCCTGTAACGGCTCACAGAGGATGGCACAGGTTTCATCACAAATCATCTCTTCCAGGGCGCCTATATCACCAAAGGGCGCGTGAAGAAAACCGGTCGGCATGGGTTCAAACCCCAGGTGAAATTTTGGCTGACCAGTGGCGGCAAGTGTAGCTAGAGTACGACCATGAAATGAACCGGACAGGCTGATCACCTGGTAACGTCCGGTTCCGCCATGGAGACGGGCCAGCTTAATTGCCGCCTCATTGGCCTCCGCCCCGCTGTTTGCGAAAAATACCTTTTCGGCAAAGGAATTCTCGCATATCAATTCACCGAGTCGTACCTGGGGTTCAAGGTAGTAAAGATTGGAGGCGTGAACCAGCTTCCCCGCCTGATCGCAAATGGCCTTGGTTACTGCGGGGTGGCAATGACCAAGGCTGCATACCGCAATACCCGCCAGAAAATCCAGATACTCGTGGCCATCCGCATCAAAAAGAGTGGTTCCACGTCCCTTGATCATGGCGGCGGGATACCTACTATAGGTGGAGAGAAATATTCTATCCCCCCGTTTCTTCAACTCGTCATTACTATTTTTCATCAGACTATCTCCGTCCCTATCCCTTCCTTTGTAAACATTTCAAGGAGGATTGAGTGCTCTATCCTGCCATCGACGATATTTGTCTTTGCCACACCATGGTCGATGGCATCCACGCAACAGCGAACCTTGGGGATCATACCGCCGGACACCGTTCCGTCCTTAATCAAGGATTCCAGGTCAGTGGCGACAAGGGAGGTAATAAGTTCCCCGTTTTTATCTTTTACACCGGCCACATCGGTCAGGAGTATTAACTTTTCAGCGGACATTTCACCGGCAATGGCCCCGGCAACCAGGTCGGCATTGATATTAAACGCCTGACCATCATCACCCACACCAACGGGGGCGATAACCGGGATAAAATCCTGCTGTAACAATGTCTCAAGCACCGCAGGATTGACCCGGGTAACCCTGCCGACACGACCGACATCAATGAGTTCGGGGGGAACATCCTTCATTTGCTGCCCTGCTTGACTGTTAACTTGCAGTTTTTCAGCGCATACCATATCACCATCACGACCGGAAAGTCCCACCGCCTTGCCGCCGCAATGGTTGATCAGGCCGACAATTTCCTTATTTACCGTACCGACCAGCACCATTTCCACAACATCCATGGTCTCACCGTCGGTCACCCGCATACCCTGCACATAATTTGCCTGTATTCCCAAGCGATCCAGGAGCCTGTTTATCTGCGGCCCGCCCCCGTGGACAATAATGGGATTAATTCCAATCTGTTTTAATAAGATAACATCAAGGGCAAATTGTTTTTTCAAATGTTCATCAACCATCGCATGACCGCCGTATTTGATGACGACACTCTTTTTTCTAAACTCCTGCATGTAGGGCAGGGCATCTATGAGCACCTTCGCCTTTTCAATACTCTTTTCAACCATTTCCACCATGGCAACACTTCGGCCCCCAACCGCCATTATTTTATTAAATTCAACTGGTTATATGAAAAATACAGCCATTCATCATACTATACTATTCCGGCTCAGTAAACGGGATTCACAACCTGACAATATTTTTTCAGATAAAACGGCACAACACCTCAATTCTTTATCACCGCCACCATACCTACACTTTACTTTTACCTTTTTTTACGCTACCATGTTGTAGATGGAAGAATCTGGCATGATTAATGCTAAGAAATGTTTCCCATCGACAACACATTCAAAGCCGCCCGGGACAGATCTTTTTCAACAAAAAACCGGGTTTCCATAAAATAATATTGACTTTACACGGAGTTATAGATTTATGTGTTCTGGTCGTTTTTTTCATATGTTATACGTTTTAACCTGTTTTTTTATTATCGCCCTGCCGCCGATAACCGCCCACGGCGGCAATGCGCCCATCCGTATCGAGGCCGACCGCATGACTTCAACGGAAAAATCCCGCTCCGTGGTCTTCTCCGGCAATGTGGACGTAAAGCAAGGCGATATCCGCATCAGATCGGACAAAATGACGGTGCATTACACGACCGATAATACCAAAGACAAAAAAGGGGCAAAAAATGCCGACCAGCAGGTGAAAAAACTGATCTGCACCGGTAATGTGGAAATCACCCGGGGTGAATGGCTCGGTACGGCAAAAAAAATGATCTATCTGGCCAAGTTAAGACAGGTTATACTCACCCGTAATGCCAAGGCCTGGCAGGGACAAAACATGGTAAGTGGCGAAAAAATCATATATTATCTGGACGAGGGCAGATCTGAAGTTGTCGGTTCCACCTCCGTCGACGTCGGCAAGACCGCAACGGGTAAGAAACCAAAACGTGTTAAT
>CAZQOD010000097.1:6517-12956 GCA_964594945.1 uncultured Desulfopila sp. | reverse complement strand
TGCGGAAACCGCCATCCGCCTCCCTCAACCACTTAAATTATCAGGTATTATGATTTTTTCAACACCACTTGTCTGTGGCTCACTTATAAGAAGATATAAACGATTCCTGGCGGATATCAAACTGTCAGATGGCAAAACGATCACGGTTCACTGCCCCAATACAGGCTCCATGCTTTCCTGTTCGGAACCTGGCAGCGACGTGTGTATTTCAAAATCGGGCAACCCGAAAAGAAAGTATCCATTTTCCCTGGAAATGGTTAAAAGCGACGGAACATGGGTGGGTGTAAATACTGCCAGGACCAACGCTCTTGTAATGGAGGCAATAAGAGAAAAACATATCCGCGAGTTCAGGGGATTTACGGCCCTGAAAACGGAAGTAAAGGTATCGGAAAAAAGTAGGCTTGACCTGCGGGTTACCCTGGGAGAAGACGTCACCTACGTGGAAATCAAAAACTGTTCCCTAGCCGTAAACGGATGCGCCATGTTTCCCGATGCCGTAACCAAGCGCGGCGCAAAACATTTAGAAGAGTTGATCAAGATTAAGAAAAAAGGCGCCAACGCATGTATATTCTTCCTGGTGCAACGCATGGACGCCATTCGTTTCAGCCCCGCAACGCATATCGACCCCCAATATGGAAAAACACTTTACAAAGCTGAAAAAAGCGGGGTACAAATTCTAGTCTACCAGGCTGACGTCAGCCCTGAAGGCATACATATAGTCGGGACGTTACCATACTCATTTGACCCTTAAGAAGACAAATCATCATGGGTAATCCTGCCGGCCAGTAAGGTCATGACCGCCTTGCCCCGGAGCCGCCAACCCTCGAAGGGCGAGTTTTTACCCTTAGAAAAACTCTGCTCCAGTAAGAACGTGAATTCTTTGTCTGGATCAATCACCGTTATATCGGCTACTTCACCGATACCTAATGACCCCCCGACCACACCAAGAATTCCGGCCGGTCCACAACTCATAAGCTCCACCAACCGCCCCGCGTCAAATACTCCCTCTCGCACAAGCTCCAACCCCAAGGAAAGCGCTGTTTCAAGGCCTGTAATACCGTTGGCGGCAAGATCAAACTCCACCTCCTTTTCCAAAACCGAATGTGGCGCATGATCCGTGGCAATGGCATCGAGGGTACCATCACCCAATGCCGCACAAACTGCCAATCGATCCTCCTCGGTTCTGAGCGGAGGATTCATTTTGGCGTGGGTATTGTATCCCGCCACCGCATTTTCTGTAAGAGTGAAATAGTGGGGAGCAGTCTCGGCAGTGATATTTACACCCCTGGCCTTCGCCGCCCGAATAAGAGCAAGGGACTGTTCCGCGCTGACATGACAAATATGCAACCGTGCCCCGGTTAACTCGGCCAGGACAATCTCCCTGTATACCATTATACTTTCAGCTGCGACCGGAATACCACGCAGTCCCATACGGGTGGAAAGAGCACCCTCGTTCATACATCCGCCCCCACTGAGGGACAATTCCTCGGAATGAGACATAACAAGCATATCATGTGAAGCAGCGTATTCCATGGCCCTCCGCATCAACCGGCTATTCACCACCGGACGACCATCATCGCTCAGTGCAACCGCACCACTACTCTTCATCTCACCATATTCGGCAAGGCTCCCACCTTTACTGCCCTTACTCAGCGCACCAACAGGATAAACTCTGCAATGACCATTTTCCGCTTTTTCCAAAATATACTTTGTCACCGTGCCGTTATCATTAACCGGTTTACTGTTTGGCATACAGGCCAGTGCCGTAAATCCACCCGCAGCACCCGCCCTTGTCCCGGTTTCAATGGTTTCTTTGTACTCTTCACCCGGTTCGCGCAAATGCACATGCATGTCGATAAGTCCGGGCACGACCCAGCATCCCTTCAAATCAATTGTTGTAACCGAACCGTTGCCGATGGCGGCGGCAATTTTTCCGTCCACGACATAAATATCAGCCGTTTCATCCCTCTGATTTATCGGATCTATAACACGACCATTTTTCAAATGCAGCATGCCCATCAGCCAACACCATTTCCATTACTTTTTGAGCCACCCAGCACCAGATACAGTAAGGCCATCCTCACCGCCACGCCATTGGTGACCTGCTCCAGTATGACGGATCTTTCTCCATCCGCCACGTCGGGATCTAGTTCTATGCCTCGGTTTATCGGCCCGGGGTGCATAATAATCGCATCTTCTTTCGCCTGCCCGAGCACCTGCCTATTCACCCCGAAAAACCTGGCATATTCGCGAAAACTTGGGATCAAGGAATCATTTTGCCGTTCAAGCTGGATACGCAGCGTCATTATGATATCTGCGTCCCTGATCGCCTCGGCCACGGACCGGCATACCTCAGCGCCCATTGCCGACACCTCGGCCGGCATAAATGTCTGGGGGCCGGTGACAACCACATGGGCCCCCATCTTTGAAAATCCGTGAATATTGGAAATCGCCACCCGACTGTGGGCTACATCACCAATAATGGCAATCTTAAGTCCCTTGATATGACCTTTTTTCTCCAGAACCGTCATCATATCCAGTAAACCCTGGCTGGGATGCTCATGGGCTCCGTCACCAGCATTTATAACCGCAGCATTAATATGTTTGGCAAGGAGGAGCGGGGCGCCGGAACTTGAATGACGCATTATAATCGCGTCTGGTTTCATTGCTTCAATATTCCGAGCCGTATCGACGAGAGTCTCCCCTTTTGTCGCCGAGCTTGTGGACGCAGAAATATTAAAGGTGTCGGCACTCATACGCTTGGCGGCGATTTCAAAAGAGAGCCTGGTCCTGGTCGAAGGCTCAAAAAACAGATTCACAACCGTTTTCCCCCGCAGGGTGGGTACCTTTTTCACGGGCCGACTGGAGACCTCCTTGAACGACTTGGCAATATCAAGAATATAGATAATATCCCGAACGGAGAGCTGTTCAATACCAAAAATATGCTTATGCTGAAATTGATAATCTGCTGCCATCGTTACACCGTATATGAAATCGGCACATCCAATCTAAATTTTGCGAAGAAAATTTAAATATAAGAGTTAATGAATAATATGGGCAATTCTGTTCCAGCGTATCGAAACAAATCGATCCAAAGAAAAAATAGGTTTATCGATATCCCAGGACCAATAAAGCATAAACGCCTTACCTAAAACATCTTTTTCATCAACAAACCCCCAGAACCTGCTATCAGAACTGTTATCCCGGTTATCCCCCATAACGAATATCCTTCCCTCCGGGACCAGAATGGGGCCGTTATTATCACGGGGACTGACCTTACCGCTTAAAATAGTTTTTGTACTGAAGTGGGCATGGGGATCATCAATTTTTTCACCGTTAACGAAAACGACCTTATTTTTAATGATGATTTTATCTCCGGGTATACCAATAACCCTCTTTATATAGTCAATTGACCTATCTTTGGGAAAACGAAATACAACTATATCACCTCGTTTGGGATCCCTGACCGGAATAATGGTTTTACCGTTGAACGGCATCTTTATTCCGTAAATAAATTTATTTACCAGAAGATGATCACCGATACGTAAAGTCGGCAGCATCGAGCCGGAAGGTATCTTAAACGCCTGTACCACAAAAGTACGTATGAAAAAGGCAAGAATTACAGCAATAATTATGGCTTCCACGTATTCTCTGAAAAGAGATTTATTCCTCACTTCTCTGGACACAACCAACTCCTTGATAATATTAAAAGTGAATTCTCCGCCACCGCATCCACTTACAAAAAAACAATTTTTATGGGAATAAGCATCTTCGATAGAAAGCAAACAACCGGTAAAGAACTTCAAAAATAACTGTTGACACGGACAATTGTTCAACACCAGGCACAAACTACCGTATCTTTTCTTCAATTACAAGGGAGTTAAATTCAAAGAAAAAAAAACTTGCTAATTTTCCAAATCTATACCATATGAGGAGTTACGGAGTGTTGTATCCTCCATATATTGTGGAACGACCCCCAGCAACGCTCCGTAACAAGCCAATTAACATCCTGTAAAATAAGCATTTTTTATGACTTAATAGGATTGTTTTACTTGACAAAATAAATTTTTTATGCCCTAATGTCCATATGTGTTTGTAAAGTAAAGATTTTTATAGTTTTCAGATCAATCACTTCTTTTACAAACATATGGACTAAAGGCAGCAGGGGTCGGGTTCCCAACATATGTTTATAGAAGTATCGGTGTTTTTCCGGTGTTATTATTAGCCACCGTTTGATTAATTTAAAATTTCTTACTCATCATGAACTTGCCATTTGTATCTCAAAAAGATCTGGTTGTTGGCCTTGATATCGGTTCCCATGCTGTTAAGGTCTGCCAACTTAAAAAGGCTTCAAGTGGTTACTCCGTCGTTACATTGGGTAGCACAACTCTTCCCGATGGGGCGGTTGAAGATGGAACACTGAACGAACCACATCTGGTTGCCCAGGCTATATCAGAACTTTTCAGCAACTTAAAGATCAAGAACAAGAAGGTCGGCTTTTCTATTTCGGGATACTCGGTAATTGTCAAGAAGGTCAATCTGGCGGTTATGGACGAGGCTCAGCTTGAAGAACATATCATGGCGGAAGCCGAACAATATATCCCGTTTGACATAGAGGACGTATATCTCGATTTTCAAGATCTTAAAACGGGTGTGTTGCAGGATGAACGAACCGACGTCATGCTGGTTGCAGCCAAAAAAGATATAGTTGACGATTACCTGGACATGCTGCGAGACCTTAAGCTCAGTCCGGTTATTGTCGACGTGGACGGATTCGCCCTGGAAAACACCTATGAGTTTAACTACCAAAGTAACGACAATGTGGCCCTGGTAGACATTGGTGCATCCAAGATGAACATTAATATTCTCTCCCAGGGTATATCCGTTGTTGCCCGTGATATTATCCTCGGCAGCAGACAGCTTACCGAGCAGATTCAAAACGTTTTTGACGTCGATTTCGACGAAGCTGAGAAAATTAAACTGGGTTTTATTCCGGTGGGGGACAAACAGCAGGAGGTTGAGGATGTTTTTTCAACTACCTGTACGCAGTGGGTCCTAGAGATGAAAAAGGCAATAGACCTCTATCACTCCAATCATCCAGATCATCCCCTTAAACAACTTATTCTCAGTGGCGGCGGAGCAAAGGTTGCTGGACTCGTTGATTTCCTTGCCCAGGAAACCGGTCTAAATGTAGAACTTTTTGACCCCTTCCTCAGGATAAACACCGGCAATAAGAAAATTGATCTTCAATATCTTAAAAGTGTAGGGCCTGAAATGGCGATAGCCGCAGGGATAGCTCTCAGGCCCTCAGTAATATAATGCCTATTAATATGTCAGGAACAAGTTATGCTTAAAATCAACCTGCTGCCGGTTAGACAACTTAAAAAAAGAGCCAAGGCCAAAAAAGAGCTCTTTGGAATGTTCATTGTGTTCATTGGCGTGCTGGCGCTGATTGGTCTTGTCGGTTTTATCCAAGCTCAGCGGATGAATTACCTCAGGTCGAATATTGCTTCACTCCAACAAGAGTTGGCTACCTACGCGCCTATCATTAAAAAAATTGAAAAGCTCAAGAAAGACAAGCTTGAGTTTGAAAGAAAAACGAATATCATAAAAGAACTGAAAGCAAACTCTTCTCTCACTGTTCGAGTCCTGGATGAAGTTGCAAACAGGATTGACAACAAAAGGATGTGGCTTTTGTCACTTAACCAACAGGGTGCTTCTCTAAATTTGAAGGGGGTCGCTCTCGACAATCAGACGGTTGCGCAGTTTATGAATAAACTGAAGGAATCTCCCTTTGTTCAGGGTGTAAGTCTCACAGGCTCATCTTTGAAAACCATTTCCGGCAGGGATTTAAAGAGCTTCACCCTTGTATGCCAGGTAGCTCATCCAAAAGACGAGAACCAGGCTCCGGAAACAACTCAAGCAAACTAACGTTCTCAATTACTTTTGCTGAAGACAATATTATGAAAAAGAGTAATACAAAATCTGGGGCCTTCATAGATAAGACATATATACCCCTAGACTCAAAGATAAAGATCGTTATTGCGATTGTAATTATTCTAGTTCCGATCTTGGCTTTTTATTTCGGCTATTACAAACCCAACCTGGGCAAAACTAAAGCTCTAATTGCCCAAAGATCGGCGCTTGAACTTAAACTCCGTAACGTAAAGAAAAAGGCATCAAACCTTGCAAAACTTGAGAAAGAGGTGGCGGAAGCGGAGGAATTATTTGTAAAAGCCTCCGCTCTATTGCCCAGGGAAAGTGAAATCCCAAAACTTCTCACTGATATTTCTGCTCTGGGCCGCAATGCCGGGCTTGACTTTCTAACGTTTAAACCCCAGGCGGATAATCCAAAAGATTTTTATGCTGAAATGCCCATATCCATAAATGTCCGTGGACCGTACCATAATATGGGTTTTTTCTTCGATCAGGTCAGCAA
>CAZQOD010000097.1:0-6417 GCA_964594945.1 uncultured Desulfopila sp. | reverse complement strand
CACAGGCCGGAGTAACCAAAGACAAGGAGGCTCTGGATTCGGCTTTACAGACCGGTGCGGATAAGGATACTTTTGTATACCAGCTTGAAAACAGAGCTGATCCTTTTGTCCCCTTTATCACCGAAAAGGCCGCTTCAACCAATGAAGATATGGACGAAATTATCGATGAAGATATTACCTTGACCGGAATGCAGCTTTTTGAACCGGGCCAGTTAACGCTTGTTGCTCTAATGCAGATTGGTAAACGTAGTGTGGCAATGGTGGAAGATGTTACCGGCAAAGGATATGTTCTTAAGGAAGGTACTAAAATTGGCAGGCGTGGTATTGTAAAGCAAATCGCCCCGAACACTGTTACTATCGAAGAGACTGCAGAGACACGTGCAGGAAAGAAAATTGTCACCGAAGTTGTGATGATACTCAAGAAAGAAGGAGATAATTAGAAAATGCTTAAATGGCTAACAAATTATAAATCGGCTGTTTTCCTCGCATTTTGCGTTTTATTAGCTTTTAATATTTCCAATGTGAAGGCAGGCTCCACCATTTCTTACGAGATATTAGACACTAAGGTTTCTGTTGTCGACAAGAGTCTTACTTACACAATTGCCGGGAACAGTGTGCCTGTTTACAAGGTGTCCGAAAAATTCTCACCATTCAGAGTAATTCTGGATATCGCCAACGCAGGCTTTGCCAAAGGTAAGATGCCGAGTCCCGCTCAAATACCCTTGAATAATTTTGCCCACCTTAAAATCAACGATTTTAAAAGTCAAAAGCCGCCGGTTGTACGATTTGAATTCAAGGTTGCCGATAGCCACGATTATTCCGTTGAAAAAAAGGGTTCAAAACTAGTATTGAGATTTTTCCCGGCCCAGGGTGGTCAGGCCACAGTCAAGCCTACATCTTCATCAGGCAGACTCTCCCTCACTGATTTCAAAGTTTCAAGCACCCCGAATTCAACGACGATATCTCTTGTAGCCAGCGGATCAGTCGCCAATTATCATGTCGATACTATTGGAAAGAGTGCTAATAAGCCGCCCCGTATGTTTATTGACATTGATGATGTGGCAATCGATCGACTAGCACGCGAAAAATTTATTGGAACCTCAGTTTCAAAAGTACGAGTGGCTCCCAGGGGCAAGGGCGTGCGTATTGTTTTTGATTCGGCAAGCCGGAGAATGTTTTCATACACAGTGGTTCCGTCCAAAAATGGATTAGACGTTGTTATTGACGAGAGTAAGGGCAAATCTCTGGCCAAATCAAAAACCAATGGCGGTAAAAAAACGGCATCTTCTGATAAAACACTCGATGATTTAATTGATTCTTCTCAAAAATTACTTACCAAGGACCCCCAGACGCTGGCGGCAACTACTTCAAAACCATCGGCTGCTGAGGAAATTGAAAACAAGTTTTCCCTCTCCGGGTATAAAAAGAAACGTATCAGTGTGGATTTTTATAAGATTGACGTCCATAATGTGTTCCGACTATTCAGACAAATCACCGACCTGAATATCATTGTAGATGAGGGTGTTTCAGGCTCATTAACTCTAGCTCTAAACGATGTTCCGTGGGATTTTGCCCTTGATATCATACTAAATCTCATGGATCTTAAAAAAGAAGAACGTTTCAATACCATAGTTATCTATCCCGCCGATAAGGATTTTAACTGGCCCACCCGTGAAGAGGATAACCTAGCCTTTGTTGCTGACCTGGAAGTACTGGAGAAGGATACGCTGATCATAGAAAATTACGATAAGCAGTCCAAAGAGGAAATTCAGGCCAAAAAGATCATGGCTGAGGCTGGCATCCTTGAGAGAAAAGAGTCCTATGAAGAAGCTGTTATACTTTACGAAAAGGCTCTGAAATTATGGCCTAAAAATACAAACCTCGTGAATAAAATATCCACCCTTTATCTGGTTAACCTCGGCAATAACGCCAAGGCTGTCTATTTCGCCAAGAAGGCCCTTGCCATGAGTCCTAAAAACACCCATGCCGCCCTCTATGCTGCAATTGCTTCTGCAAATATGCAAAGAGTGTCGGAGGCCTCTGATTTTTTCGCCCAGAGCGTGAGTACCTCCCCGCCCATGCGGGAGGCGCTTCTCAGCTATGCAGCATTCAGTGAAAATATCGGCCAAAACAAGGCGGCTTTAAAACTTCTTAACAGATATAAGTCTGTTTATGGAGAATCTCTGGATACGATGGTCTCCAAAGCGCGTCTTCTTGATAAGTTAGGTCTAAAAAAACAGGCCAGGCAAGAATACCGATCATTGTTAACCTCGGGTTTTCAGATGCGTCCGGACTTGAAGAAATACGTCAAATTAAGGGCTAAGTAGTTTATGCTCATAATTAAAATAGTAAATTACCGCTTTCAATCTAGTCTCAAGAGGGTTTCATGAAGTCCATAAAACGAATTATCCTATACAGCGGCCTTTTTCTCTTCGTTATCTCAGTTGGTGCCTGTGTTAATAAGACGCAATCAACCAACAAGGTAATAAACTCTGCCAATGGTGTTAAACGGGGAACAGCAGTCTCGGATTCCTCACAGGGGCCAGTCTCACTGCCGGTTGGTTACCAGACAGCCCGTTACGTGGTTGACCGCCCCGATGATAAGGACCTCACCTTTCAGAAACAAAGCAGGCTTAAGGTTGGCGCTCGCATTACCTCGACCAAGGGTCCTCAACCATTATGGAGTGTTCTTAAAAGATTAGCTGCATTAAAGAGGATGAGTATCATCTGGGGTACGGATGTCGATCAAAATATGCCAGTTAACGTTGATATTAACGCAAAAGATGATTTTGAAGACGCCATCAATAACCTCCTTTCTCAAACCGGTTATTTTGCAGAATTCCAAAAAAACACTATTGCCGTTAGAAATAAGATAACAAAGCAGTATCGTGTTTCCATGCCGTTTATTACTCAGGAATACAGCACAGAAACCGGTGGAGATATTATTTCCGGCGGTGGCACTAAAAATGGTTTTACTGCGCTTATAAAGTTAAAGGCCCATGGCAGCACCGTCGGCACCAGTGCTTTTGGCAAAAAAGGCACTAAAACTGAATTTGATATCTGGGATAATATTGATACTAACCTTAAGGTAATGCTTAATATTCTTGAAAGCTCCGAAGTTATGACCAGCGTATATGAAAAAGAATTTGGAGCTAAATCTTCCGGAAGGTCAACAGGTAAAGGCGCAATTCTTGGTGATGGAGCACTGGGGCGTGGAGTTGCCAGTGATGGTTCGTTTAAAGGCGGCACTGACCAGAAGGAAAACACTGATACTCAAAAAAAGAGCCAGAAAGTAAAAGCAACTCGGATGACATCAAGAGATGGTTCATACTTTATTATTGATAAACCGGTTGGTATAATAACCGTTACAACCACCAAGGAGATGCATAAGCGAATTAAGAACTATATTGATTCACTTAATAAAGCGCTCTATACCCAGGTTACAATTGAAGCCAAAATCATTGAGGTTAATCTTTCAGATGAGTC
This sequence comes from uncultured Desulfopila sp., assembly GCA_964594945.1. Classification (GTDB taxonomy): domain Bacteria; phylum Desulfobacterota; class Desulfobulbia; order Desulfobulbales; family Desulfocapsaceae; genus Desulforhopalus_A. The sequence goes on along the minus strand of CAZQOD010000097.1, from coordinate 2,931 downwards.
TAATATTGGCATTAACTGGTCTAAAGTACTAAAGAATTTTGGTATGACCGGCAGTGTTGGTTTTGGTGACCATGGCAAGGTATATCCTTTTGTCTATAATAACGATGCTGTAAGTGGTCCTATCACATATACTGATGCCACGAGAAGATCCTATTTCAAAACCATTAACCCGGGTCAGTTTATCTCTAATATCACTTTTGCTTCCAGGGGGTTTGACCTCTTTTTAAATGCGTTAAATGAGCAGGGGGATGCAAGAGTCCTTTCCAACCCTAAAATCAGCGTATTAAACGGTCAACCTGCCTTTATCACCGTTGGTCGCAATATTGCTTATATAGACGCCATTGAGGCAAAAGTCAGCGATTTCGGTAATATTGCTTATACCGTTAAGACTGACCATATCTTATCAGGTCTAGGCATGGCATTAACTGCGACTGTCCTTGACAACACTCATGTTATTATGAACCTTGTTCCCGTGGTTTCCAATTTAAAAGAACCCATTGAGTACAGGGATATCGGCCCCGATGGTGCAACTGTTGGCTTACCCGTTGTCAATATTCGTGAAATGAACACCACCGTTAAAGTTGCTGATGGTGAAATGCTTGTTATAGGCGGACTTATCAGCGATACAAGTGAATCAAATGGCGAATTCGCGCCTCTGTTTGGCGATATTCCCATTGTTAAGTATCTTTTTGGTTATGAGTCCAAGACCCATAGGAAACGTGAACTCATAATACTTCTTAAGCCTAGAATTATATAAGGTGAGAACTTCAATGGGATTTCTAATGCTCTTTTCGGTTATCTCATCCGTAAATCAACAGAGAAAATAGTCATTGAAAAAAATTATTTTAACTTCTGCAGGGAGATCAATATGAACAGGCTAAAATATCTGATTATTGGTATTTTCGCGTTAAGCCTTACCGGTTGTGGCCAGACCGTTATAGAAACACTGAGTGTGGTCGATGATGGTCAGAATTACAATACACCCGGGGCAGGTAAAAGCATCGTTATACTACCATTTGCCGACTACTCCAGGGGCAGTATAGGTTCTGCCCATAGAAGGAATATGACTATTTCCGAAACACTAACGGACAGGCTTGTCATTAACGGGTTTTCAATTCCGGTACAGGAAGATGTTTTTCAATACCTTGTCAGTCAGGATATTATTAATCTGTCCGCCTATCAAAAAGTAAAGAACAGTTCTCTTGTTGCGGAACTTTCCAACGACTGGTCAAAGCAAATGAAGGAGCAGATCAAGGTATATATTGACTCTGAGGATTCTAAAGCAGATTCTGCTGCCCTAAAAAGTGCGGGTGTACACGGGCTGTCATCCCAAAAGCTTGCTAAAATTGGTCGCCATTTTAAAGCTGACTATATCTTACGTGGTCGTATTCTTGAATATAAGACCAGGCAAGAGGCTACCTGGGCTCCGTGGAAAAGGGGTCTTTTGCCCTTTATTAACGGCGGCGCGACCCGCATTATGTTTGGTTTTGCCGGATCCGATCAATATGACGAAACAAATGAACAGCTAATGGGCTCCATGATAGGCAGCACTATTGGCTACCATAATGCCACCTGGCCCTGGGATAAGGGTGAAAGCGTATTTGGCAGAACCGGTCGGGACGGCAATACCGTGGTCTGGGCAGGTGCCGGATATGGTCTTGGAAAAGCTTTGCACCGAAGTGGACGCGTTGACCAGGCAACCGTACAGATGCGCATCTGGGTGCAGGAAGCGGTCGGTGGTAATGTAGTGTGGACCAATAGAGTGCGGGTTCAGGTATCGCCCGAGACATTTATGGCTGATAAGCAGTATGACACCCTATTTAACAAGGCCATAGAAAAAGGGGTAACCACTCTTATTGATAATTTTGTAGCCTACGGATTATAAAACAAGGCAATATTTACCTGTCATATTTAGATCCTTGCTTGCAGCATACATTATAGCCCGGTCCTCTTACAACACGAGAACCGGGCTGTTTTGTTTTTAATCTCCAATCAGCGCCCCGCAAAACCGGCTCAGAATACAACGATTATACTATGTCCAACACATGACAGCCCGTTTCCAGGAAATTTTAACCAATAAGTTTTTTCGAATTTCTATTTTTTAGCAAATTTGACAATTCACAATTACCACTGTCTATATATCATTGGAAATTAAAGGCCTTAGTTACTCTTTCCAACCTCTTTTTGTTGAGAACTCTGAAATAAACCCATAAAATTAACGGGCTCCATCAAAAAGGGAACAAAACCACCATCGAGTGATACCTGACTGACTATCTGCCTGGTAAATGGAAAAAGAAGAGTAGGACAATCAACACCAAGCAACATCGGCATATGTTCTTCGGGAATATTCTTCAACATAAATATCGCCGCATGCTCAATTTCGAGAATAAACAGCACCTTTTTCTCTTCCTTACTTGAAACCTTAGCTGTAATTTGTAACGACACTTCCCAATTATCATCATCAATTTTTTTATTTTTCAATTGCAGGTTAACATCAACCGCAGGATCGCTATTAGTTGGCATTACAAATACCTGGGGAGCATTTGGATTTTCATACGATAGGTCTTTCACATACATTTTCTGCATTCTAAATTGCGGTTTATCACTATTATCAATCCCGGTTTCTTTTTCCATTTCTCCCTCTCTTGTTTTATTGTTTCAATATAAACGTCATTAACTAAATAACAAAAATGATGTGTAAAGTACTGTTCCGACCTTGGTCGGGGGTGTCTGCAGACAAACCACCATGGACTGGTTTACGACATCCCACGGACAAGGTTGGAACAACACTCAAACCTTAAAATGACATTTGGTTTCAATATTATGATAACGCCTAAATCATACAAGTGTAATGTCGACACCATTAACATAACGCCGACAAGCTGCAAGTAAGTGCCTTGTTGCTGTTATGAACCCGTTAAGTTGAACATT
>CAZQOD010000096.1:0-12987 GCA_964594945.1 uncultured Desulfopila sp. | reverse complement strand
GATTAAAACACTTGACAGGGAAATAGCCAGGCCAAACAATAACAGGAAAAACGGTCTGGCTGCGGTTTGTCTGTGTACAAAAAGAAAAATAATTGAGATAAAAGGGAAGATAAGGCAGCCCAAGCCCCAGAAAATATTTTCACGGAATGCGGTCCGAATAAATTGAAAGCTGCCGATTAAAAATATTATAAATCCCGTAAGCAACAATAGCGAATATAACCAGTTATTTCCGATATCTATACGATATTTGGAAATAACAGACTGTATATACCGGCGGTAGTCACAAAAAGAATTACAGGACGACAGTTGCTGGAGGTCAAACAGGCTGGAAGAAGATTTTGTTCTTTTCTCTTTTATGGCCTTCTTTGCCTTTTCCGGGTTTATCTTTTCAGAGTTAAGATTGTTGATCCTCTCCGCCGCTCTCCAGGTGATGCGTTTATAGCGAAACACCTTGGCATCGTCAATCACTTCAATATTTCTTATTTGAGCAAGATTATAAGTGATTAAAAGATTGTTTTCTGTACACAGTGCCTGCTTATTTTTAATCTCCAGGTAGCTGCAGTGTATTTCCCGGTCAATATCGTTTGGCAGCAGAAAAAACTCCGTGGTCGCAACCGCATCCGTTATCGTCAAAAAACACATAATAAATGTTGCTAGGATAACCGCGATGTATCCGTCTGCATAATGTTTGTTGGTAATCTTGGTATTGCCCATAGCGGTTAGTTGGTGGCTGAGGGTTTTTCAGTTGCCGGCCCATTTCCGGGGGAGTGGCAGCAACCGAAAATACTGTTTTTACCTGAACCTTGTAAGATTTTAGGCCTCAAGCATGGCAAGACGCTTGGTCAGGAGCTCTTCCAGGGAGATCAGGGCGTTTGTAAAACCGGTGATACCGTTGGCTAAACATTCATTTGCCATGGGGTCTGCACCATGCATTTTTGCAAATACTTCCTTGTCCATGACGATCTTTTTAATGTCAAGATCGGCGGCTTTCCCAGGGTCGAGTTTACGGGTAAGTGGTCTCTTTGTTGCGTGTAATTCATCGAGCAGAGCCGGTGAAATGGTCAGCAGATCAACGCCTGCAAGTTCGGTTATTTCGTCAATATTCCTGAAGCTTGCCCCCATAACTTCAGTTTTATAGCCAAATTTTTTATAGTAATTATAAATTGTTGTAACAGAGAGTACACCGGGGTCTTCGTGCGCGGGATAGGAGTCTTTTCCCGTATCTTTTTTATACCAGTCGAGGATACGGCCTACAAAGGGAGATATCAGGGTAACTCCGGCTTCGGCGCAGGCGATGGCCTGGTGGCTGCCGAAGAGCAGGGTCAGGTTGCATTGTATTCCTTCTTTTTCCAATATTTCTGCTGCCTTGATACCTTCCCATGTCGCGGCAATTTTGATGAGTATTCTCTTGCGTGAAACACCCTTTGCCTCGTATTGGCTAATGATTTCACGGCTCATGGCAATGGTTTTTTCGGTATCGTATGAGAGGCGGGCATCGACCTCCGTGGAAACACGTCCGGGTATTATATCAAGGATTTTCAGACCAAAGGCCACGGCAAGCCGATTAAAGGCTTGGCTGACAACCTCTTCGGTGGCACCGGAACGGCCAATGGTCTCCCTGGCCTCCACCAGGGTATTATCGACAATCTCCTGGTATTGTGCCATATTGGCCGCCGCAGTTATAAGGGAAGGATTCGTTGTGGCATCCCTGGGTTTGTAGGTGCCTATTGCTTTTAGATCACCTGTGTCCGCAACAACAACGGTCATCTCTTTTAGTTGGTCGAGTAGGTTTTCTGCCATGGTAGGTAACTCCTTATATGGACTATTTGCCTGTAAAGCTTTTCGTTGTATATTTTAAACCTTGTAATATTCCGGTAAATCCTGCCTGCAGAATAGTTCTTTTTATAGCTCTTGTGAACTATTTTTTTCTTATATTCTGTGCCCTTTATCATCAACAATCCGGGGGAGCCTCTTTCCGCTTATGCGAAGAACTTTTACTATTATCAATATATTGAAGAAATTATTATATCGAAGTTTTCCCGCATTGACACCCGGTTCATACAAAAAACAACAGTCGCCACAGCTATATTACAAGAGATCAGCTAACAATCATTTGCATATCACACTGATATTAATTGGCAGATACTAAAGTGTGTTATGATTATTAAGAGCAGGGCTTTGTATGTTTCCAAATTTAAGACGCAGACTTCTACATTTTAAGTCGATTGATATCGAATATCATAGAAAAACGTTGTAGATATAGGGTGATATAAAGGACATTTTCCATATATTGCTACTGTTAAGAGAGACCGCTACCGACTGCGATTCTCAACACGGGAAAGTAAGAAAAAAACCATCACTTCCACGAGTCTTGCGGCTCGACAGTGTCCGTTCTGTGTAAATACACCATTAAAAAATTATGATAAAAGATTTTTTGCAAAGGCATAGTATCCCATCCACATTATCGGCAATAGGAATATTCCTATTGGGAATAGTGTGGACTGACAATCATCTTTCCCCCCAAATATTGGAATGGACAAATGAAGCATTGCCCAAAAACCAAGATCAAGTATCAAGAATATTGTTATCATTACTAATGCAACAGCTTTCCAACACGAAGAGCATAAAGGACTTTATAAACTTATTGGTAAAAAAGAACGGCGTACAATTCCTGCAGGTAGCCTTATTCATTCTTCAGTCAAAGAACGATATGAGAGATTGGGTAACTAAGCGATAGAGGAAGAGAGATAATATGCCAAGTTAAAGTGGAGAAAATACGTGATACAGGCCAGTTGAAGGATAGAGGTTGGCATATTATTTTCAGGGCTTATATGTATCTGTTCTTAAGACGATGGTTGGTCGTCTGCGGTGAGGATTTTCATGGTATTGGTCCCGCCGCTGATATAGTTGCGATCTCCACGGGTAATAATTACGGTGTCACCCCCTTTGATAATGAGTCGTTTTTGCAGTTCGGTGAGGATCTTTTTATCTCCATCCAGGCCGTTAAGGCCGGTCGTATCGATGTCAACGGGATAAACACCCCGAAACAGGGTTACTTTACCTTTGGTGGCATCATGGGGGGTGATGGCTATTATGGGTATGGATGAATTAATACACGACATCCATTTAGGGGTAGAGCCGGATTCGGTCAGGGCGGCAATGGCTGCGACCCCCAGGTGGTTTGCAGTGTACATGGTTGCCATGGCAATGGATTCGTCTATACGTCCGAAAAGGGTGTCAAGGCGATGGGATGACTCGCGTACCACATCTTGTTTTTCCGCCTCCCGACAGATTCTATCCATGGCCTGAACTGCCTCAACCGGGTATTTACCGGCGGCACTTTCTGCGGAAAGCATAACCGCATCCGTACCGTCGATAACGGCGTTGGCAACGTCAAAGACTTCAGCCCGGGTGGGGATTGGGTTGTTTATCATCGATTCCATCATCTGAGTGGCGGTGATGACCACTTTATTCATGGCCCTGGCCTGCTTGATAAGACGTTTCTGCACGGCAGGTAATTCCGCATCGCCAATTTCCACTCCGAGATCGCCCCTGGCAATCATGATGGCCTGGGATGCTTCGATAATTTCCTCAATACAGTTCATCGCTTCCGCTCGCTCAATTTTGGCAACTATACCGCCGTGTCCTCCGGCCTCTTTTAATAATTCACCGGCTTCATGGACATCGTTTGCATTTTGGACGAAAGAGACGGCTAAATAGTCCGCGTCTATGGTTGCGGCAAATTTAATATCTTCCCTGTCCTTGTCGGTGAGGGCGGGGGCAGAAAGCCCTCCCCCCAGTTTGTTTATACCCTTGTTATTGGAAAGTGTTCCTCCGGTTTTGACCCGGCAGTGGATCTGTTTACCAACAATTTTGTAAACTTTAAGGACGATGGCACCGTCGTTTAAAACGAGAATATCCTCCGGGGCAAGATCGTCGGTCAGGTCTGGAAAAGTGAGGCCGACGCGTTCCTGGTTGCCGCCGTTTGGGGGGCAGTCGCCGTCGATGATGAAAGTATCATCATATTTTAGGTGGATAGGCCCCTCTCGGAAAGAACCGATTCTGATTTTCGGTCCCTGCAGGTCAACGAGGATTCCCACAGATCTGCCAGCCTGTTCCGCCAGGCGGCGTACATTTCCCGCCATGGTACGGTGGTCGGCGTGACTGCCGTGGGAGAGGTTGAGCCTGACCACATCGGCGCCAGCCCGAATAAGGGCCCCCAAAATTTCCGGATCAACTGTAGCCGGGCCGAGGGTGGCGACAATTTTTGTTCTTCGCAACATTTTTATGCTCCTTAAGTGGGGGTGTAACCATGTGACAACAGGAGATGGCCTGGAGGTACTGTCTGTTATTTTTGCAAAATTCAGAGTCATTATATCATAGCAATGCTCTGGAAGAAAGCTCGGTAGATAAATCCGGCAGGATTTGCCGAATTATTTCCAGCCCATTTAAATTTTGCATAATTCAGGGCTTAAAATGGTATGGTGAAGGCTGTTATTGCTTTATTATTCAGATGGGTAAGAGGGGTCAGCCCGTATGGTTGACCGCTATTATGGTTTTGAGTTGTTTAAGGGCTCTTTTGGCTTCCTTCGTCAGGGCGCTTTTAGGTTTGATGTGGGAAAAGGCCTGTTCGGCGTTTTCGTATTCGTCCAGCTGCCAATAGCTGTAACCAACCATAAGCCAGGCCCTGTCGGCATGGCGTCCCTTTAATTTGGCGGCTCGTTTAAATATGGTGGCTGCGCGACTGTAGTGCTGCATGGAGTAGAGTATATCGCCCCTTTCCATAATAACACTCTGATTTTTTTGCTGTTCCGGGAGTGTGTCTAGTATTTGCAAGGCGCGTTCGGGCTGGTTTAGATTGCGATAGGCGCGGGCAAGACTCATAATCGTCTGTCTGTCACGTTTTTTATGGAGACAATGTTCGTAATAGATCGCCGCTTTTCGTGGTATTCCCTGTTGCATATAGAGATCGCCGAGGAGTTTTCCCTCTTCCCTGGTCATGGACGGGGTGAGGAACGAGTAGATGGTCATTGCCGCCAGAGCCTTTTGAAAGTGATCATACTGGAGCTGGATATGGGCAAGGCCTTTCCACCAAACGCCCACCGTCGGTTTTTCATGGCTGAGTGTTTGGGCTAGTTTCAACGCCTCTTTCCGCATATTTAGATTCATATATTGCTGGAGGAGGATCTCCTGCCAGCGCTGCTGCTTTTTACCGGTGAAACCACGGGCAAGTTCCCTTGTATAAACTATGGCCCTTTTGCCCTTACCCGCTTGTAAAAGTGCGTAAACCAGGTTCTCCTTCCATTGCAGGGTCATGGCCTGGGGATGTTCTTGCAGCAGAGTGTCAAAACGCTGGAGACAGGCCTGATATTTTTCGGCAACCAGGAGGTTGACTCCACTATAATAGAGAAATTTTGGTTCGGTTCTTTTGGTCAGCAGGTAACTCTTATAAAATGCGGTAGCGGCCTTATCGTAGTGTTCCGATTCGTATTCAGTTTTGGCCAGATTCTGCCAGGCGCCCAGGTGTTGTGGGTCTCGCTCTATTGCGTGGTTATAGGCGATGCGGGCTTTGTTAAGGTGACCAAGCAGGGAGTAACAGTTACCGAGAACAAAATAAATTTCAGGGTGATCGTAAACTGATTTTTGGGAATATTCGGCCTTTTTTTGGAAATCAATGAGGACTTTAACGGCCTTGCTGTAATCGTGTTTTTCGAGCAAGGGGGCGACTTTTATTAATGTCATCTGTACCCTGATCGGCAATTTTTCACGGGCCGACGCCGTTGTGGTGGAGAAAAACGTGAAAAAAAAGAGGAGCAGTAAACAGGTAGTAGCGGACTTCTTATTCATGGCCTACTCCATTTTAAAACGGATCGTTGTTTCCATACGAGCTCGTACCGGTACGCCCTCAACGGTACCTGGCTTAAATTGCCACCTGGCAACACAACGCAGGACGCTTTTTTCAAAGATATTTTCCGGTTTGGCCGCCAGTATGCGCAGATTTCGCACCTTACCCCCTTTATCCACTTCAAAACCTACGCGAACCCAACCTTCAATACCCTTTCTCCTGGCCCGGATGGGATAGACCGGGGGGATACGGACAGCGGGGGTAAGGGGACGATCCAGCTTACCCATGTCCACCAATCCGTTGCGGATTGAATCTCCGAAGGCTATGGTATCGGCAAGCGGTAGTTGAAAGTCCGTGGAGACCGACGGCAGCCGGGTGTTTAGCTTGAAGGGCAGGGTCAGACGGGCGGTGGGGCGTAACTGTTGCGCCGGTTTTTTCTTTGGTTTTTGCGGTGGCGGTTTTGGGGGGGGTCGTTTTTTCTTATGAACCGGGGTATCCTCTTTTTTAAGGCGAATTACCTGGATACGGGTAATATGGTCGATGATACCCGTCGATTTCGGTGGGGGATGGATGAGTACGGGTAGGAGTAGGAAGAGTAGAATATTGAGGGAAATTGCCATAATTCCGGCAATAAACCAGTTCCGTATATGGTCGGAGGTAAGGGGCGATAGGGCGCCGCTGCTGTCTGTACTTTTCAAGGCAGGATCCTATCGTTTGGGGACGGTGGCGGCCAGGCTGATGTTTTGTGCCCCGGCCAGGCGACAGCCGTCCATAACTGATATCACCACCCCGGCGTTACTGAGTTTATCGGAAACCACGACGATTCCGCCTTCCGGGTTTTCCGCTAGGGCCCGTTCAATATTGGCGCGTACTGCCCGGACATCGATTTCCCGGCCCTCCATGAATATTCTGTTTTCCCTGTCAATGGAGATGATGATGGCGGTTTTTTCCTGGATCATGGCCGTGGCGGCGCTGGGCCTGTTTACCTCTATTCCCGACTCTTTGACGAAACTGGTATTGACCAGGAAAAAAATAAGCAGGATAAAGACCATATCGATTAAGGGGGCCATGTTGAGTTCCACGGAAGATCTTCCGGCCCGGCGGGCGGTTGAGATATTGAGCATTGTTGTCTCCTAAAGATGTCTGCGCAGATACATACCGGCTATTGCAACCTGGTGTTGCAGGTTGTTTGCCCTTCTGGTTAGAAAATTTTTCATATAGAGACCCGGTACCGCCAGGAGAAGCCCAGTCTGGGTGGTGATGAGGGCCTCGGATATACCGCCGGCCATGGCCTTGGAATTACCCGTCCCGAATATGGCCAGGACATCGAAGGTGGTTATCATGCCGGTCACCGTGCCCAGCAGACCGAAAAGCGGTGCAATTGCGGCGAGGACCCCGATGGCGGCCAGGTGATTTGTGAGGTGGTGATTAACACTGACCACAGATTCGTCGAGGATAAAGCGGTCCAGCTCGTTATTGCCGGAGCTGAGTTCCATAAACCTGCCCACCAGCAGGGCAATAACCCCTCTGTATTTCTTGGGATCGGGGAATTTGTTGTCACGGAGGTGTTGCACGGCGAGGGGCAAGGGCATGTTTTTTCGATATAATCTGCCCAGGAAGAGTGTTCTTTCAACGATGAGCAGCCACATGATCAGGCTGACCACCAGCAGGGGATACATCAGCGGTCCGCCGTCTCGGAAATAGTTCTCAAAGAGAAAATATTGGTGGAGAATCAGGTTGTACATGATTCAAGTCGGTTTTTATGAATAATATTAACGAGGGCCACCGCCTTTTCTTCCATGGTGCCGATCTCTCTTTCAACGGAGCGGTTAAGTAGGGTCTGGGCCAGCATCAGGGGAATGGCCACGCTGAGACCGAGCATGGTGGTGACCAGTGCCTCCGATATTCCCCCGGACATCAGTTTAGGGTCGCCGGTTCCATAGAGTGTAATGATATGAAAGGTATCAATCATACCGGTTACCGTACCAAGGAGGCCGAGGAGAGGGGCAATGGCTGCAAGCATCCCCAGGGTGGAGAGAAACCGTTCCAGGGCGGGAATCTCTTTAAGTATCGCCTCCTGGAGGACGTTCTCTATTTCTTCCCGTTCCATCTCCCTGCATTGCAGTCCGGCGTTGATAACCCGTGCCACCGGTTTTTTTAGATAACTTTCACACTGTTGCCTACATTTCTGCCAGTTTGATTGCTGAATGGCCTTGTTTATATGACGCATGAATTTTTCGCAATTGAAGTGTCGACGCCAAAGAAAGAGGATACGTTCACATATAATGAGCAGGCCAAGGATAAAAATTACCAATATCGGCCAGACTATGGGCCCGCCCTTTTTTACCTGCTGCCAGAGAGAGAGGCTGTGGGTGAGTTGTTGTAACGCCCCGCCCCGGCTGATATCCATCGGCACGGAATCACTCTCTCCATTCATATAATCGAGCAGTTGTTTTTGCATGCGTTTGGGTGGTAATTTTGAAAGGGCGTAAAATTTTTTGCCGGCAGCTGAATATCTGAGAAAACCTATCTCGTCGTCAAGCAGGTACGCGGCACAGAAAGGCCCGAGAACCAGGAGTTGTGCGGAGACTGTTTTACCGTTTCTGTCGATTATTTCCGCAGTCGGCAATGTGACTTCAGTCGTTTTTTTAATCTCGGTGAAGAGGGCGTCTGCGAGCTGGCGGATATTATTCATCCCCGGGAAGGTGTTTTCATCGGCTAGGGTTAGAAAATTAGGGTTCTTTGCAGCCAGGGCTGTTTGGTGATTTTCGGTAAGTAGGCTGATATAATCTTTGGCGTTGATGCGGATAACGCCGACAAGTTCGTTTATCATTTGGTCGGTTTGCGTAAGTTCCCGCGTAATATCCTGTTCTTCTTCGGTCATGGCGGTGCGTGTATCGCCAAGGAGGGAAATTTCTTGTTGTAAAAGGTTTTTTTGTTCTTCAAGTTTTTTTACAGCCCTGGTTAAGCGCGAGCGATCCCTGGTTATCTCGGCCATACTCTCGGCGGCCATTTTTTGCGCCGCCTCTTTTTCTGCGCTACTCTTTTTGATGAGTTCAGCCCTGTCATTGTCCGCCTGGATATTGATGGTCCGCATATCCTTGGCGAAAAGGGAGAGCGGTAATGTGCTGAGCAGTGTTCCGAGAAAAAAACAGGTAGTTAGATGTCTATATTTCATTTTTTCACCAATCTGCCCAGGGGGATATTAATAAATTCCGCCGGTTGTCTTTTGCTGGCGATGGCCACGGCGGTTTGCAGGGAATGGATATATTTTTTGTCGAGCTGCTGCCAGCCCTTGTCGGCAATATTGTAAAATCCACAACCGCTTTCATCGAGATTTACGTAATAGAGTCCCAGTCTGCCGAGACGGAGGATGTTGACGAGGAGTTGTTGGCCATTTTGTTTTATCATATCCTGGTATGTTTCGATGGTAACTCCGAATTCGGCCTCTATCTGCAGTGTTTCCAACACTTTTCGGTATTTTTCACTGATTGAGATGTCGGGGTCGTGCAGGATAGTGTCCAGGTGGGATATTCGTGTTTTTCGCTCTTTAATGAGAAAGGGAAGTCCTGTTTCCTGCAATGTTTTAATGCGCAGATCCAGTTGGTTTAAAAATGGATCCATCTCCTGTTCGATTGTCATTATATCGGCCAGTTCCTGTTTCTTTGTGGAAATCCTCTGCCTGGCATCATCGATTTCAGTTTTCAGTTCGTCCCTGGTCCTGGTGAGCTCTTCGACTTCGTTCCTGAGGGCGGTGTGGGTGGCAATGAGCTTTTCCTTGGTCAGGCGCCAGTTTTCTTCATTAGCCTGGGTCTTTTGCAGGATTGAGTTGGCCTGTTCAACGGGTTGTTCGATCCGGGTCGTTACGTCGTCTGCAATGCAGGGCGATGGAATGGGCAGCAGTTGTAAGAGACAGAGTATCAGTGCTTTCTTCAATGTAATCCTCCCTTGTCGGGCAAAAAAAAACCCGAACCTGTACAACAGATTCGGGGATGCCCTTTGTTTCCTCGTTCCGGCTACGCTCCCTGGTCCACGGGGAAAACGTATACATGGTATTCAGGCAGGTCTTCTGACTCCCGGTTCATTCTACTGGTTGCGCCTTCCCGTCCTGAGCAAGATCTTAAGATGACAGTGGCGTTTTGCAACGTTCGTCCCCGGTTACAGCGGCGGGCCCGTCCCGGAATTTCACCGGGTTCCCTTTTCATTCACTCGCATGAAACCTGAAAAATATAGGCTCTATTTACCGTAGTTTACCATCTCTGTCAATTGAATAAAATCGATGGAGAGTCGCTTATAACACGGTGATTGTGCAGTTGTTGTTATGACGGACAGGGGAGTTTTCCCCAGAGAAATTTTATGGTCTGACTAATGGGAAAGCTCTTTTTTGCCGATATATAAAAAACAGTCGTATCTTTTTGCGCCTAACGCCGGAAATGACCGGCAAGCCGGTATAAGTGTTTTGTCGCTGTTTATTAGCATCCGGGTTTTTATGGTCTATTATGTCTTGTTTTTAATTACAGGTTTTATGGAGTAAGGCATTAAATGTCAGGTGGAGTCTTTTGGGTAATAACAATGAAAAATGGCGGGGCAATTATTTGTGAGATTTGAACTGCTTTTTTGATAATTTCTTGACATTTATTGGACAGATGTGGTATTTAGAATTATATTAAATACTAATTTTCTTAACTAGCCGTTTCTGCTGGATAAGTAGGTTGTGGAACGGAGTGGTGAACTAATTAATTTGAGGGAGGAGTAATTATGATAAAACGAATTTCGGTTTTTACGCTGGTCACCATGCTGGCTTTACCCGTGATGGGTTTTGCGGGCCCCAGTGTGGCGGAGTTGGAGAAAAAAATTGATGCCTTGAGTCGGCAGCTAAAGGAGCTGAAAGAGGTTGTGGCTGCCCAGAGTGAAAACGTGGAAAGCCTCGGTGAAGATGTTGAGAGCCTCGATGATCGATCCGAAAACTGGGATCTTTCTTCCAGGGTCAATTTCTACGGTGATTTCCGCGCCCGTTACGATTATTACAACGCTGATACGGTTATGAAAAGAACCGTTAAAAACGATTCCATCTTCACCAATCGTTTTCGCCTGAATATGCGGATAAAGGCCACGGATAATATAGAATTCAAGGGACGTCTTGCCATGTACAAAACCTGGGGTAATCAATCCGCCTTTACCAACGAAGGTAACCCCATGCCTCCTGTTTTTGATGGTAATGTAACCAGAAGCCCGGTGGGTGACAGCGCTCTCTATGTTGATCGTGCCTTTGTTAACTGGAATAATATCGGTGGATTGCCGATGTGGTTTTCCATTGGTCGTAGACCCACCACCGACGGATCACCCGCGCAGATGAGGCTGGGCGTTGACGAGCGAATGGCAACCCCCATGGCCTTTATGGATTGGCCGTTTGACGGTATTTCTCTTGGGTACGCTTGGGATTGGGGTATCGAACCCCTGGGTACCAGCCGAATCCGTTTCTGCTATGGTCGGGGTTTTGAGGCGGGATTGCAGGAAGAACACAGTGTCGTCAAGGATATGGATTTTGCCGGTTTTAGCTGGGATATCGCCAAAAAAGGGGATAGATTCATCTACCTGCAAAGTTTTATGGCATTTGATATGGTCAATTATCCAAATTGGCAGGATCCGATTATTAACGCCAATTTTGGGGCAATGAGTGGTATGGGGCCGAGATCAAGTCTTGGTGATATTGTCCATACTTCCGCGGTCTACAAAGACAAGATTGCAGGTTTGAATTATTTTATTGCCGGCGGCTGGTCCAGGACTTTACCGGACGACAAAGGTTTTTTCAATGATCCGTTTAGTATGAACGGACCGACCACGGATGATAAAAACGGTTATTCAGTATACGTCGGTGCCAGGTATGATCTTGAAGATACCGGTTTTAAGTTTGGTGCGGAATTTAACTACGGTTCGCAATACTGGCTGGCCATGGCCCCGGGACATGATGATATTTATCAGTCCAAGCTTGCCACCCGAGGTCAGGTTTATGAAGTCTATACGATATGGGATTTGCCGACAGGTGATGCCATATCCAAATATGCCAAGACTTTTATTCGCCTGGGTTACCAACACTACGAGTATGATTACTCGGGTTCCGGAGACTGGAATATGAATCCTTATGACCTGGGCGACGCCGCTGATTTGGCCAAGTTGAGGATGATGGGTTTTGATTCTGTTGAAAGCGCGGATCAGGTTTATCTTACCTTTGAGGCGTATTTTTAGTTAGCGTCCGCCGATTGCGGGGTTTATGTTTGGGGAATATTCACATTATGTGAGTATTCCCCTTTTTTTATTGCCCCATGTCCTGTCCTGATTTACCATGTAGCCTGGTGTTGGCCCGTGGTCTGGGCAAATAAACGGAGCCGGGAAACAGAGGAGCGGCGGTGGTTGATATGGATAGTAGCGGTGGTGGGTCGGGTTTGTGCTTTTTTCCGTCGGTATCAGAAAAACAGTGTTGTTATCAGATGTTTGATCGCCACGGTGGAGTTAGTGACGGCCCCTATGCATCGCTTAATTTCAGCAATTATACCGGTGACGCGACGGAGGCGGTGTTGGTGAATCGGGCCCGGGTTCGGGATCGAATGGGGGTTCGAGCCCTTCTTTTTGCAAGACAGGTACATGGTGATCGAATACATTGTCTGACCTCCCCCGTTGCGGTGGACACGGAGATTGCCGGTGTCGACGGATTGATTACGAATTGCAGTGACGTCGGTCTTGTTATTCAGCAGGCCGATTGTCAGGCGATACTCCTCTTTGATCCACTTAGGGAAGTGATTGCGGCCATACACTGTGGCTGGCGCGGCAGTGTTCTCCAGATAATCCGACGCACGGTTGAGGTGATGGCTGAAAAATATGGCTCGATCCCTGCTGATTTGTTAGCTACAGTCAGTCCCTCCCTGGGCCCTTGCTGTGCGGAATTTATACATTATAAAAGAGAATTACCGCCTCAATTTCAAGAATTTATGGATAAAAAAATGCGGTTTGATTTTTGGGGTATTTCTCGGTATCAACTGGTTGCAAGCGGGATTAAAGACGAAAATATCAGTATCGCCGCTATCTGTACATGTTGTTCAGATGATTATTTTTCTTTTCGGCGGGCTGGTCGTGGTGGAGATGGG
>CAZQOD010000095.1:0-12994 GCA_964594945.1 uncultured Desulfopila sp. | reverse complement strand
CATATGGGTGCCCCATTTCCACAGCAATCCGTAACAAGCCCCGCTTTTCCCCGAAACACACACATCACATATCCGACTATAGCACGACATTTCAGCGAAACGAACAAAAAATACCATCTGGCAAGCACAAGGATCAAGCCGTTACGCAATACGAATGGCTCTCCGAGTAGCTGTATCTTTCTTTTATAAAATATTTTATAATTTCACTCATCCGCCCAAAATATGTAACAAGCAACGGGCAGTTATCTGATTGTAAAGGTGAATAAAAATGATGTCCAGATTATTTCCGTTTCTAGGCTGGTTTGACCACTATAATGTAAACAAATTTAAAACCGACCTGCTGGCCGGTATCACCGTGGCTCTTGTCCTTATCCCCCAATCCATGGCATATGCCCAACTAGCCGGTTTACCAGCCTATTACGGTCTTTACGCCGCCTTTTTACCTCCAATGGTCGCCGCACTTTTCGGTTCCAGTCGGCAATTGGCAACCGGTCCGGTCGCCGTGGTCTCACTCATGTCCGCCGCATCCCTTGAACCCCTGGCAACTGCCGGTTCGGCTGAATTTATCACCTATTCCATCCTCCTGGCCATGACCGTGGGTATTTTCCAGTTTTCCCTGGGGGTATTGCGCCTGGGCCTGGTGGTCAACTTTCTCTCTCACCCCGTCGTCAACGGTTTTACAAACGCGGCCGCAATCATCATTGCCTCATCTCAATTCTCCAAATTTTTCGGCGTTTACGTTGATAAGGCGCCCCACCATTACCAAACGATGGTCCGGGTGGTAAAAGCAGCATTTGATTATACTCATCTGCCCACCCTGCTTTTCGGTATCGCCGCCGTGATTACCATGATAACACTGAGAAGAATCAACCCGCGCATACCAAATGTCCTTATCGCGGTCTCCGTTACAACTCTTGTTTCCTATTTCATAGGATTTCAAAATAATGCCCATACAGATATTTCCGCAATCAGGTCCCCGGAAATACAAAAAAATCTTTCCCGATTCAACCGGATCATCACTTCAATGGAGACCCTCGGTAATAAAAGGGCGGATATAAACATTAAAATCGACAATGAAATTAAAACAATAAAAGGACACCACACCACCTCGGAAAAACTGATACGCCTGCGAGGCCAAGTCGATATCTCAACCATTAAGATTGCTGAAAAAAAACAACAATGTCATCTTTTGAGAAAGCGGTTGCGCAGGGTTAAACTGGCTGCAATAGAAGAAAACGACTCCCTGTTTTTTTACCCCAAAGACCGGCTACCAGAAGGAAAACGGAGCGGCGGCAGGATCTGGAGAATCAAGATTGGCAATTCAGCACTTGATCTGTCCAACCTCCCCATCAGCGGCGGCGGTGCGGTGGTGGGGAAAATTCCAAAAGGTTTACCGGAGCTGACCGTCCCCGACCTCACCGCCAAGACTTTTTTCAAACTCCTGCCCACGGCCATTATTATATCCCTGCTCGGTTTTATGGAAGCCATTGCCATTGCCAAGGCCATGGCCACAAAAACCGGACAAAAACTAGACCCCAACCAGGAGCTCATCGGGCAAGGACTGGGAAATATCATAGGATCCATCGGCTCCAGTTACACAGTGTCCGGGTCTTTTTCCAGATCGGCCGTCAACCTGCAGGCTGGTGCCATATCCGGTATTTCCTCAGTGGTCACCTCCCTTGTCGTTATTCTGACCCTGTTATTTTTCACTCCGCTGCTCTACCATCTGCCCCAGGCCGTACTGGCTGCAGTCATCATGATGGCGGTAGTTGGCTTAATCAATGTCAGGGGCTTTATACACGCCTGGAAAGCACAATGGTATGACGGTATGATCTCGGTAATCAGTTTTCTTGCCACCCTCTACTATGCACCACACCTCGACAAGGGTATTATGATCGGTGTGGCCCTGTCCATGATCGTTTTCCTCTATAAATCCATGAGACCCGTAGTGGCCTCCCTCTCCCTCAATGAAGAATACGTACTGAAATGCGCGGAGCATTACAGGCTTAAAGGATGTAAACATATATCCGTCGTCCGCTTCGACGGCGCCCTGTTCTTTGCCAATGCCAGTTACCTGGACGAACAGGTTGCCAGATTCAGAACGGAACAGCCGGATCTCCGCTATATACTTTTAGACGCCAGGGGCATCAACGACATGGATGCCTCGGGTGAAGAGGCCCTGGAAATGCTCTGCAAAAGGATACGAAGTGCGGGTCTCGGTTTTGCGATATGCGGAGTAAAAGGCCAAGTACTGAGTGTTATGAAACGAACGGGGCTCATTGACGAAATCGGCAACGAACACATATATGGCGACAGTAAAGCCGCCGTTGCCGCGTTGATTAAGCTGATTCACAATGCTCCGGACCTCCCCGACAACGAATGTGACGACTGTCCCCTGACAAAATACATCCCCGCCGACAATTAAAAAGACAGGGCCGCTCAGCCACCGTGGCTGAGCGGCACACACCCCGCGACAACGATAAAACCATGGTAAACAGGCAAACTTGCCACGACCATACAATGTTGATATAATCATACTGTCGCCTGTTCGGAAACAAAATTTCCTCTATCTCTTCGCAGCATCACACCTTCACAATCAACTCAACTTTGGCAAATATCGATGAAAAAATTTTTTTTGGTCACCCCTTTGGCACTCTTTCCCGCCCTTGCCCTGGCCGGTGAAACAACAAACCATATTGAAACGACATCACTTACGGGATCATTTTTAGGCATTTCATCCCTTATTCTCTTTGTTCTTGCCTATTCCATGGTCATAATGGAAGAACAGCTCCATCTGCGTAAATCAAAACCGGTCCTTATGGCTGCGGGTATTATCTGGGTTCTGGTTGCAATTACCTTTAACAATATGGGTCATCCCCTCGCCGCTGAAGAGGCCATACGCCGTAATCTTCTCGAATACGCGGAACTCTTTCTTTTCCTTTTGGTGGCCATGACATATATCAATGCCATGGATGAACGAAACGTTTTCCAGGCACTTCGCTCCGTCCTTGTCAGCCGCGGCTTCTCACTTCGCACCATATTCTGGATAACGGGACTGCTCTCCTTTTTAATATCACCGCTGGCCGACAACCTCACCACCGCACTGCTCATGGGCGCGGTTGTCATGGCGGTGGGCGGTAGTAATAAAAAATTTATTGCCGTGGCCTGCATCAACATCGTAATCGGCGCCAATGCCGGTGGTGCATTTTCACCTTTTGGGGATATCACAACCCTTATGGTCTGGCAAAAAGGTATCGTCGAGTTTCGTGAGTTTTTTTCCATATTTTTCCCTTCCCTGGTGAACTGGCTGGTTCCCGCCCTGTTTATGAATTTTGCCATAGGCAGGGAAACGCCCCAACCGAGTAAAGAACATTATATTATGAAATTTGGGGCAAAACGTATTGTTATTCTCTTTCTTGCAACCATTATAACAGCGGTCAGTTTCCATAATTACCTTCACCTGCCCCCGGCCGCGGGTATGATGCTCGGCCTCGGTTATCTCGGCTTTTTTTCCTACTTTATTAAACGCAGGGAACACAGGAACTACGATATTGACGACAATCCGCTGGCCCACCAGAGTTACCACACCAGGCCCGACCCATTTGACCTCTTTAAAAAAGTTGCCCGCGCCGAATGGGACACCCTGCTGTTTTTCTACGGTGTGATCCTCTGTGTTGGCGGACTGTCACAGTTTGGCTATCTCACCCATGTGTCCCGGTTCCTCTACCTAGACCTGGGTGCCACCACCGCCAATGTCATTGTCGGCCTGCTCTCTGCGATTGTCGATAATATCCCGGTGATGTTCGCCGTATTGACCATGCATCCGGAGATGTCCCATGGTCAGTGGCTGCTGGTAACCCTCACCGCCGGAGTCGGCGGCAGCCTTCTCTCCATCGGTTCCGCAGCCGGCGTCGCCCTCATGGGATCAGCCAGGGGTACCTATACCTTCAACGCCCACCTAAAATGGTTACCGGTAATTGCCCTCGGTTACGGGGCATCAATTCTGACCCACCTGCTGGTAAACGCAAAAATAATGTGAGCCGACAAGCGACATCAACCCCCTGCCCGAAATCTCTACAATTTTATCATTATGGCAAACCATACCCCCCTTCCCGTAACCTGGGAAGAATGCCTGCAACGTGGCTGGAACAAGATTGACATTCTACTTGTAAGCGGAGATGCATATATCGATCACCCCTCTTTTGGTATTGCCATCATCAGCCGGGTACTCGAGAACTGCGGTTACAGGGTTGCCATCCTCCCCCAGCCGCGTTACCACAACGCCGACGATTTCAAACAATTTCCCCCGCCGCAACTGTTCTGCGGCATCTCGGCCGGAAATCTTGATTCAATTGTCGCCAACTATACCGGTAACGGCAGGGTACGAAACAGCGACGCCTACTCACCGGACGGTAATCCCTGGCGCACCGATCAACGGGCAAAAAAGGACCGCAGACGACCGGACCGTGCCTGTCTGATCTACACCAACCTGGCACGATCCGCCTTCCCCGGAGTCCCCATTGTCTTAGGTGGGATTGAGGCATCGTTGAGACGCTTTGTCCATTACGATTATAAGCAAAATCGCCTACGGGGCTCTTTCCTCAGTGATGCCAAGGCGGATATACTCGTCTACGGTATGGGGGAACGGGCCGTTGTGGAGATTGCCGAGCGGTGTAAAAAAAAACAAGGTATCAATGCCGTTCCGGGGACATGCCAACGATTCACCGACGGGGAACTCCTGGCCCGTTTTCCTGATTTACCGAAGCGGAGCAACCGTTTTTTCCTCATTCTTCCCTCCCTGGCGGAGATCAACGCAAATAAAGATCTCTTTCTCGATGCGGAAATAGAGATCGACAACCATGCCAGGGCGTACGCAAAGAGATCAATACTCCAACGCCAGCAAAGCCACTGGATAATCCAATATCCGGCCCCCGCACCGTTAAGGCCGACCGAGCTTGATGACCTTTATCACTATCCCTATTCCCGCAAGTCCCACCCCGACAACCAGAGGATACCGGCCCTTACCATGATCAAGGATTCCGTAACCATTGTGCGTGGATGTTCAGGAAACTGTTCGTTTTGCGCCATTACCAAACACCAGGGACCAGCCATAATCTCCAGGAGTATTAAATCTGTCCTGCGTGAATGTAAAGAGATCGCCGGCCACAAGGAATTTTCCGGCACCATCAGCGACCTGGGCGGACCGACCGCCAATCTTTACGGCAGCCGCTGCGCCATTGGCTCTTGCAAAAAGCATGACTGTCTTTACCCCAAGCCATGTGCCAACCTCGTCCTAGACGAAGACCTTTTTCTGCAACTGTTAACGGAGGTTACAAAAATCAAGGGCGTCTCCCATCTCTTTATCTCATCAGGGCTGCGTATGGCGCTCCTGATGCGCAGCCCCCGCCTCCTCAAGAAACTGATCCGCAGTCATATTCCCGGCTCAATGAAGATTGCCCCCGAGCACACCGATGACGAACTGCTCCACCTTATGCATAAAGAACCCCACAATCTGCTGAAAAAATTTATCCACTACTCAAGAAAAACTGCACGGGAGCTTGGTCGAGAAATATCCTTTACCCCATATATCATCACATCCCATCCCGGATCGGAGGAAAAACATGTGAAAAAACTTGTGGCGGATATTAAGAAACTTGATTTACAGGTAAGAAAATTTCAGGATTTCACCCCCACGCCCGGAACCCTCTCCACCGCCATGTTTGTTACAGGACGTTCAGCCTATTCAAAAAAACGTATCCACGTGCCTCGCAACCAAACAGAACGAACCAAACAGCGCCGACTAATAGAAAAGGCTTTTCACCAGCAGGGGGGAAAACAAAGAGGAGGGAAAAGAAACATTTCCGGGTAACCAGCATGACTGGAGCAAATTCCCAGGCCACAGCCACAACGAACAATGAAAGCGACTCAAGAGCCAAAGCCATGGAAACCACTTTCATATAAGACTGCCGGGCCAGGCGTTATCTATCACCTAAATCCAGCAAAGATCAGGTATCATATAAATAATCATTTTTATAGAGCAACATGGATGACAGCGCGTTTTTTTTATGGCCGTTGAATATCACCCCGAGCATTTTTTCCCGACCAATATCGGTGATAACTTTTTTAATAATACCGGAACCGGATACGCCGTGCCGCACAACGAGAATCACGTAATCAACCATCTGAGAAAGGACCAGCGATTCCGAAGCCACCTGCAGCGGTGGACTGTCGAAAATTAAAACCCTGTCTTCATAACGCTCTGAAAGTTCTTCAATAAGAGCGTGCATACGCATTGAGCCAAGGAGTTCTGCGGGATTGACGGGCGGCCTACCACTGGCCAAAATCGAGAGTTTATCCACCGACGTCTTCCTGATCAGATCCGCAATTTGCGCCCTGTCCTCCAGATAGTCGACAAGTCCTGGCCCGCAGGGCAGACCAAACAATCCCGCAAGGGCGGGAACCCTGAGATCACAATCCACCAGCAATGAATATTGGTCGACACCATGGGCCAGGGATATACCCAGGTTTGCCGACACAAAACTTTTGCCTTCCCTGGGCAGAGCCGAGGTAACCATAACGGTACGTACCCTTTCTCGACCATCACGGGGGTGGAGAATCTTTGAACGCAGAACACGAAAAGATTCGGAAACTTCCGTTGAAGAACCCACACCAAGCCTGAGACGTTCATCCCAATCTGCAGTGGTATCCATTCCCCCATCCACGCCGACTGCATCCCGATCCAACGCACAATCACAACTCGAACTATTACCCTTTGACATTTTTCCCATGGACATTAACCGACAGAAACTACTTTTTTCAAGTAATGGTAAAGAGATGACAGCCAACCACTATAATACACATAGAGGCCAACCGCTATTTCACCCGCCACAACAACGGCGCCACCCCAGATAACCCGCTTTCGCCACAACGGCTTCGGCGGTGGCAGGTAAAAAGCGCTCTTGTCGCCCGGTATATACAACTGTGCTGCACATTCCCGTATTATATAGTCATCGATCTCAAGCAAACCCCGGGCGTAAGCAATAAGCAGGGCGTTATCACAGAGGATATTAATCTGCCTGGGATTACCGGTGGTCGCCTGGTAAATCAACTCCATGGCACTTTCGGAAAAAAGCGTCCTGTTTTCCGCCCCGGCCCTGGCCAACCTAAAGAGGACATAACTAACAGTATCCTCCCTCGACAATTGATGGAGATGGTGTTTGACGCCGATGCAACGGCTGAGGGGAGCCAACTGTTGTTCGGTCAACCGTTTATGGAGTTCCGGTTGTCCCACCAGGAAGATACTAAGAACACTCTTTGCTTCCACTGCAATATTAACGAGTAACCGTAACTCCTCCAATAAATCGGTGGGCAGGGCGTGGGCCTCATCAATAATAAGAAGAATCTTACTGTTATTCTTACCACACTCTTCAAGGAGTTTTGTAAAGATAAAGAGAAACCTCGCTTTATTGCCGTCAAATAACAGGCCAAGCTGGGCTGCGAAATAATAAAAAAAATCGTCTATCTTCAAGGTAGGGTTGGAAATAACACAAAGATGACCCGGATTATCAAGATTTTTGGAAAGAACATTTATCAGCGTCGTTTTCCCCGTTCCCACCCCGCCGGTAAAAAGGAGAAAACCCTTACCCCGAACAACACCCTGTTTCAATACAGCCAGCGCCCGTTTATGGCTCTCACCCAGAAAGAAGGTATGAGAATCCGGGGACAGTTTAAACGGCTTTCGTATTAGACCAAAGTGTTTTCTATACATAACAGACAACCGTATTTACATCACGATATAGCCCTTACTCCAAACGGTGATAAACAGGGCCGCGATGGCTAGTAATGCCAGTACCAACATACTCAGGCCCAAAATACAGCGGAGTTTCCGCCTCCTCTTCTCGCTGTCGGTTTCGACGTGGGGAATCGTGGTAATAAGCGATACACCGAGGGCCGATTCCAGGGCTTCAGCATCCCTGAACGTCGTATCAAAAAAATCAGCGATTAACGGTTGACCAAATGCCATGCCAAAACCAAGGAGGATTGACATAGCCATGATCTTTAAAAAATCGGGTTTCACCGGCCTTTCCGGATACCTACCCGGATCCTCAATCCTGAACTGACTCCCCTTTTGCCTCCTTTCAAGGTTCAATACCGATTTAGCATTCAAATCCTGGGCAATAAGCTCTTCATAATGCCTTTTCAACTGCCCGTACTCCCTGGTTAATGCAGACCACTCCGCCTCCCGCACCGGCGTATTTGTTATCCACTTTTCATATTGAGCAATTTTTTTCTTCAGCTGCTCCCTTTCAAGCTTGATGGTGGCAATATTCAAAAGAACATTTTTGCGCTGGGCCTCAAGCTGAAGAATGGTCTTATCCACCTCCACCCTGTCTTTCAGCCCACCCGTCCGGCCCTGCTCCGTTTTAGTATCCTCGGGGGCGGCATGCTCTTGCGACGCAAGTTTTTCCAACCGGGCAATCAACTTTCTGGTTCGTTTCACCTCCGGGTGATTCTCGGTATAACGAGTCAACATGTGTTTTAACAATCGTTTCTTAATCTCAAGTTGTTGCTGCACACTGATTCGTTTGCTGAAACCGTCGTCCTTTTGCCCTGCCGCCGGTACGGCCGGGAAATCAAGCTCCCCTTCGATGACTTTGCGGCGATTATTTATCTGGTCTGCAATAAGCACTAGAGTTCTCTCAAGATTTTGAATACTTTCCTGCTTATCCTGATCCTGCTCCTGTAGCGATATCAACCGGGATACATTTGTTATGCGCTGTTCAGGCATCTCATTATAGTAGCGTATTTTATAATCCCGCATTGCCCGATCCTTCTGGTCCATAATTTTTTTTGCCACCTGCAGCTCATCCCTGGTATACGAAGACGTTTCAAAGGCCCTTTCTTCACGGTATTTAAGATTTTCTTCTATGAAATTTGCGGCCAGGGCGTTGGTAACCTTAACGACTTTTCCGGGGTCGCCATAAACAAAGGTGATACGAAATATATCTCCACTGTTTGCCGGTTTAATTGTTATTTTCGCCCGCATGAGATCTACGACATTCTCCATCGGCAGTTTTTTTCCAGCCTCGGGATACAAATCAAGACGGGTAATGATTTTTTCCAAGTTTGTTCTGCTGGTGATAATCTGCGTCAGCGTGCTGACCATATCACGAATGCGGGAGGAACTGTTACGGGAAATTTTTGCCGAACCGATCTGTTGCTGCTGATAACTCAAAAGGCTCGAAGCCTGGTACACCTTGGGCGTGGAAACATATAGTAATAAACCGGCGGGCAAACTCAGCAACATTATTGCAATAATAAATACTTTACGCCTGTAAAAAAGGTCGAGGTATTTATTCACAAGTTGACGCTGTTTAGGGTCCATAGAAAACACACACTACGTTAAAAGGTAATTGCGGAACAATTAAAGGTTTGGGCAGATAGCGCAAACTTCGAGATACCCTCCACATTGGCAACTTCAGGTAATGTCCATCCGGACACCAAGTAACCAACATGGCTGGACCAAATTCTCAGGCCACAGCCACAACGAACAATAAAAATGACTCAAGAGTGAAACCACTTTCACATAAACAATAGAACATTTACCACCCGTTTACAAACTTCCATGGCCGTCTACCTAAAAATCTCCTTCGGAAAACGACACCGCATCGTCGATGCAGTGCAACCCCAGGGCAAGCATAAAAAGACGATCACATCCCAGGGCAATACCCGCTGCCGATTCAAGCAAATCAAGATCAGATAAAAATTTTTCGGGCATTCCCGTCGTACAGCGGCCATTTTTTTCAATCTTTTCAATCTCCTCTACAAACCGCGCCCGCTGTTCCACTCCATCGGTGAGTTCAGAAAATCCGTTGGCCAGTTCCACTCCCTTAATATACAACTCAAAACGTTCGGCAATCGCCGGTTCACCCGGTTTTTTCCTGGCCAGGGAGGCCAACTCCACGGGATAGTCATGGAGAAACAACGGCGTATCAAAACCAAGTTTAGGCTCCACATGCTCAACAAGCAGTTCATCAAATATATCTTCGGCAAGGGCCTGGGTCAATGGTACCGGGCTGAAACGCTCAAAGGCTTCAGCAACCGTTAACCGAAGCCACCTGGAATAAAGATCGATATCCTTAAATACGTCAATATTCCCCGTGGCGACACCGTCAAATTCGGTGAGCGAATCTACCAAACCCGTGCACACATGGCGGAGAAGATTTTCACAATCGTCCATTAACTCGGTATAGTCACTGTTAATTCTATACCACTCCAACATCCGGAATTCCCGAAGGTGGAAGCGACCACACTCTTCCCCACGGAAACAATGACAAATCTGGAAAATACGGGCGGAGCCTGCAGCGAGTAATCTTTTCATCAACAACTCGGGTGATGATTGCAGATAGTGGCCGTCAGCCATCAGGGGAACGATATTGCCTTCCGGAATACATACTGGCTGCCGAATGGGGGTATCCACCTCCAGGAAACCATGTATATAAAAGAATTCTCTAATGGAACGAAAAAGGGCGGCACGCATGTGCAACCCCTGCAATCCCAACATCTCTTTACTCTTTAACCCTGGTCACATACTCGCCGGTCCTGGTATCAATCTGTATCTTATCCCCCTCCACCACAAAAGGTGGCACCTGCAATTCATAACCAGTCTGCACCGTCACCGGTTTTGTATCATTCCCGGAGGTATCACCTTTTGCCCACGGATCGGCTTTTGTTACTTCCAGGTTCACAAAAGTTGGTACCGTAACATCAATGGGGTTGCCGTCAAAAAAGAGCATCTCAACCTCCATATTATCTATTAAAAAACTGATATTATCACCAAGCTGATCCCGGCTAAGAAAGAGCTGTTCATAATTCTCGGTATCCATAAAATGAAATTCGTCTCCCTGGTTATAGAGAAACTGCATCTTCCTTTCGGCCAATTCGGCCTTTTCAAATTTATCATTTGATCTATATGTTTTTACCAGTTGATTTCCTGAAATCATATTTCGCATCTTGCACCGGTAAAGCGCCTGACCCTTCCCCGGCTTTGAAAATTGAAATTCAGTAACAATATATGGACTACCATCTATCTGTAACTTCAAACCTTTTCGTAAATCAGAGGCGTTTAGCATCACAACTCTCCATGTCTTCTTGGTTCCCGAACAACTATTCCATGGTACTGGAAATAATCCCTGGGTAATTATCCCCTCTTTGCGGGGGCGGAACAAACACTCGCAACTCCACATTATACCTATCTTTTGTTTTATTTAGCAACTGTTAAACATATCAATTCCCCGAAAAATGTTCCCTGGCCCAATTGCCCCTGTACATTGGTATAACCTCAATTATCGCCCCCATGAGGGGCGCCACAGGCGGGATTTTTTATAAGCCAAAACAGTGCACATTTCCACCACATCCCGACAATAACTCGTTTGCCGTTTAAGCCGACATTATACCAAAAGAGATCCCTTACGTTTTATCAGGGATAATTGAAAATAACACTTCACAGCCGGAAGAAAAAGCCGGGTTGTTATTTTTTCAATGCAGCCTTTGAAGAGCAGAGTATAATAACCGCTGTTATTTACCACGGAGAAAAAAATGATCACCATCGGAGTCTTATCAGATACCCATTTACCTTCACCCGACGGAGCTTTTTTACGGCGCTGTACCCAAACATTTGTCGACTGTGACATGATCCTCCACGCCGGGGATCTCTGCGACACCTCAATTCTCACCGCCTTTAAAGGAAAAGAGATCCATGCCGTTTGCGGGAATATGTGCAATTATACCAGCAGGCAGGCCCTACCCGATAAAAAACAGATTATTGTCGAAGGATATACAATCGGCCTCACCCACGGGGCCGGATCATACCACAATATCGAAGAACGTGTCTTTGATATGTTCCCAGGAGCCCATTGCATCGTCTACGGACACACCCATGTACCGGTCTGCCACACAACGGGCTCAACATTATTTATCAACCCCGGCAGTTTCCAGGCCACCGGCAAATACGGAGACCAGGGAACATACGGCATCATCCGGATAAATCAACGGGAAATAAAAGGGGCCATCCACTCCTGTAACACAACACCATGAAAAACCTCTGGACACCATGGCGGATCGAACATGTTCGCGGCAACAATCCCCCACCGGATCATTGCCTTTTCGAACCAGTCGGCCACGAACCATCAAGCAAAGCTGATCTGCTGCTCCTGCGCAACCGAGATGTGGTCGTCCTCCTCAACCGCTTTCCCTACACCAACGGCCACCTCCTCGTCGCCCCCGCCAACCACGTGGAATGCATCACTAAATTGACCGACAGCGAAACAGGAGCCCTGGCTCAAATGGTGGCGGCGGCAACAAATATCCTGAAAAGGCACCTGAACCCGGACGGATTCAATATAGGCTGTAACATCGGGGCCACCGCCGGTGCCGGAATCGCCGATCATCTCCATTACCACATTGTCCCCCGTTGGAACGGGGACAACAATTTTATCGCCGTTCTCAATGAAATCCGTACCATCCCGGAACATCTCGATCAGACTTTCGACGAACTACTCCCCTATTTTAACTCTTTAACAGATGACGAAACAGTATGACCAAACAAACTAAACTCACCCCCATGCTGCAACAATATCTGGAAATCAAGGAGCAGCATAAAGATACAATCCTCTTCTATCGAATGGGTGATTTTTATGAGATGTTTTTTGAAGACGCCGTTATCGCCTCAAAAATACTCAGCATCACCTTGACATCGAGAAACAAGAAAAATGACGCAAACCAGGTGCCCATGTGCGGCATACCCTACCACGCCGTGCAAACCTATCTGGCCAAACTCATTAAGGCGGGTAAACGGGTCGCCATATGTGAACAGACGGAATCTCCAGCCGAGGCAAAAGGCATCGTTAAACGGGAAGTTGTCAGGATCATCACGCCGGGTGTTGTTACGGACGAAATGTTGCTCGACGACAAGAGCAATAATTTTATCAGTGCG